>JALUJS010000577.1 GCA_027056825.1 Candidatus Krumholzibacteriia bacterium
CGTCGGGCAGGGCGGCGCGAACCGCCCCCATCAGGGCGTCCGCATCGCGCGGGGAGGCTTTCGGCCAGGCGTTGATGAGGCGCTGCAGGTCGGCGTGCATCAGCCCTCGCTTCCGGCCGTGTCTTCCTCCGCGGCCAGGCGGTAACCCACGCCGTGGACGGTCAGGATGTGCCGGGGATGGCGCGGGTCGTCCTCGATGATCTTGCGCAGGCTGAGGATGAAGTTGTCCACGGTGCGGGTGGTGGGATAGGCCCCGAAGCCCCAGACCCGGTCGAGGACCGTCTGGCGGTCCACCGCCTCGCCCCGGTGCTCGCACAGCAGGCGCAGGATCATGACCTCTTTCTCTTTCAGGGGAACCTCGCCGTCGGGAGTCTGGGCCCTGTAGGCGCGCAGGTCGATCACCGCGCGGCCGAGGCGCAGTTCGGGCTCCACCTCCCGGGTGCGGAACCAGTCCTGGCGGCGGAAGATCGACTTGATTCGCGCCAGCAGCTCCTTCAGCTCGAAGGGCTTGGTGATGTAGTCGTCGCCCCCTTCGTCCAGGCCGCGGATGCGGTCCTGTCCGGCGCTGCGCGCGGTCAGGAACAGGACGGGCACGCGGTCCCCCTCGCGCCGGATCAGGCGGCAGAAGGAGAAGCCGTCCATGCCCGGCAGCATGACGTCCAGCAGCACGAGGTCGCAGCCGCCGCCGCGCCACAGCGGCTCGGCCTCCTCCGCGCTGCCGGCCAGCAGGACCTCGTAGCCCTCGAGTTCGAGGTTGATCTGGAGGCCCTCGGCCAGGTGGGCGTCGTCCTCCACCACCAGGATGCGTCGTTTCATGTCCGACTCCCTTCCGGCGCCGCGGCGGGCGGTGCGGGATCCTGCGCCGCATCCGAGCGCAGCGCGGGCAGTTCCAGGGTGAAGGTGCTGCCGTGGGGCTGGGAGCTGTCCAGGCGGACCGCGCCTCCCAGCAGGTCCAGGTTGCGGCGCACGAGATAAAGACCCAGCCCGGCGCCCGCGTCGCGTCCTCCCGGCCGCGTACTATAGAAACATTCGAAGACCTTGTCCTGCAAGCGCCGGGGAATCCCCGGCCCGTTGTCGGCCACGAGGATGCGGTGGCGGTGGCGGCCGGGATGGATGGTCACGGTGACCCGGACCGGGTGCGGGCTGTGCTGGACGGCGTTGACCAGCAGGTTGCGCAGGGCCAGGGACAGGGGCAGGCGGTGGCCGCGGATCAGGGCGCCGCCTGGGCCCTCGCACCTGAAGACGGCTCCGTTCTCGGCGGCGAAGTCCGTGAGATCCTCGATCACGCGCCGGCATTCAATAGCCAGGTCCAGGGTCGATTTGTGGCCGGAGGCGAACATGTCCGCGGCGCTGGCCGAGAGGATGTCGTCCACCATGCGCTCGAGGCGGCCCACGTCCTCCAGCATCCGGGCCTGGATCCTGTCGCGCTTGGCGGCATCGAGGTCGGTGCGGCCCAGGGTCTCGGTGTAGAGGCGCAGGCTGGCCAGGGGGGTCTTGAACTCGTGGGTGGCCCCGGCCAGGAACAGCTCGCGGGACCGCTTGAAGCGGACTTCGCTGCGCCAGGCCTGCACCAGGATGGTGGACCCGGCGGCCAACAGCACCAGGAAGAACACGCCCTCGGACAGGAACATGCGCCGGGTGCGCCGGTCGTGGTCCAGGATGGCCCGGCGCACGTCGGGGTTGACCCGGACCGTCAGCGCCCCGTCGGCGTCGCGGATGAACTGCAGGTCGGGGAAGGATGCGCCGAGCCAGCGCTCAGGATCGGCCTTGACCCGGGGATCGGTCTCGATGAGGAAGGCCGCGTGGATGCGGTCGTTGGCGAGCTTCTGCAACTCGGCGTGGGTGCGGGCGCGATTCTCGGTGGTAAGGAAATAGACCCACCACACGCCCATGATCACCAGCAGGGCGACGAGGATGCCGTAGAGCAGGCCGAGGCGGAGTCTCACGGGCGAGCCTCCCTGATTGCGCGCCGAGGATTCATCATGGAACCGGCATCTGGTGCAGGCCCGGCCACGGTGTGATCGCATGACCGCCGCTTCCCCGCAGGGGCGCCCAGGCTGCTGCGCAGCATGGCCTCGACCGTGCGGCCGTCGGTCTTGGCCATGTGCAGAAACGCCGGCAGGGGAGGTGTCATGCGCCGCCAGTCAT
>JALUJS010000578.1 GCA_027056825.1 Candidatus Krumholzibacteriia bacterium
CATCAGCGGCAAGCTGGGCGAGCTGGCCTCCCACCCGGGCGCCCTGCAGACCTACTTCGTGGGCTATCTCGCCGACGGGCCCGCCCAGGTGCTGGGGCTCGTGCTGTTCATGGCCCTGACGGTCGGCTCGGTCTACTTCGGGGTCAAGGGCGGCATCGAGAAGGTCGCCACGGTGCTCATGCCGGCGCTGTTTCTGATCCTCATCGCCCTGACCATCTACGCCACGACCACCCCCGGTTTCGGCAAGACCATGACCTTCCTGTTCCGGCCCAGCTTCGGCGACCTGACGGGCCGTTCGGTGCTCGAGGCCCTGGGCCAGGCCTTCTTCTCCCTCAGCCTGGGCATGGGGGCGATCCTGACCTACGGCAGCTACATGGGCAAGGATGTCTCCATCCCCCGTTCGGCCCTGCAGATCAGCCTGCTGGATACGCTGGTGGGCCTGCTGGCCGCGGTCATCATGTTCTCGATCATCTTCAGCTACCACTTCGAGGTGACCGCCAGCGCGGGCATCCTCTTCACCACCCTGCCCACGGTCTTCCACCAGATGCCCGGCGGGGCGGTCATCGCCACCTTCTTCTACATCCTGGTGGCCTTCGCGGCGCTGACCAGCACCATCAGCCTCATGGAGGTCATCTCCAGCTACAGCATCGACGAGCTGGGGTGGGACCGCAGGCGCGCCAGCCTGACCATGGGCGGGGCCGTGACCGTGTTCGGGGTGCTGAACGCCCTGGCCATGGGCGGTTGGAAACCGGTATCCGACCTGAACCTGTTCGGCAAGCCGGCCAGCCAGGGTCTGATCTGGAGTCTGGATTACCTGAGCGCCAACTGGCTGCTGCCCGTCGGGGGCCTGCTCATCGCCATCTTCGCCGGTTGGGTCCTTTCGCGGGACGAGACCTGGGACGAGGTCCGCCAGGGTCACGACAACCCGCACATGTGGTTCGCGGGCTGGCGCGTGCTGATCCGCTTCGCGGCGCCCATCGCCGTGGGCGCCATCATCTTTAGCATCATCTTCCTGGGGATGGAATACCAGTAGGCCCGGCAGGCCCCGGCGCGGCGGCCGGGCCCGGCCCCGCCTGCGGGTCAGTCCAGGTTGGTCAGGCCCATGCGGAGGGCCACACGGGTCAGCTCGGCCACGGTCTTGCAATCCAGCTTCTGCATCAGGGAAGCGCGGAAGGTGTGGACGGTCTTGTGGCTGATCCCCAGCTTCTCGCCGATCTGCTTGACGGTCAGGCCCTCGGCCAGCAGTTGGAGGGTCTGCCGCTCCCGGGGCGTAAGGCGGCTCAGCAGGGGCGGCAGTTCCTGCTCGCCCAGGGGCTCCGGCCCCATGATGACGTCGGCGACCCTCTCCCCGACGTACTTTTCTCCCCGCATCACCGCGCGCAGGGCGTCTTTCAGATCGGTGAACGAAGCGGACTTCAGCAGGTAACCGCTGGCCCCGTTGCGGAAGGCGGCGTTCACGAACTCCTTTTCCCGGTGCATGGAGAGCACAACGCAGCGGGTACCGGTCCCGGACCGGCGCGTGATGGCGCGCACGGCCTCCAGGCCGTTGAGCCCGGGCATGGTGATGTCCACCAGGGCCAGGTCCGGACGCGTCCGCACCACAAGTTCCAGGAGTTCCTCGCCATCGGTGGCCGTACCCAGGACCTCGAAATCCGGGTCCGAGGCGAAACAGCGTTGCAGTCCGTCCAGCACCATTTGGTGGTCGTCAGCGAGCACGATTTTCATGGGGTGATCTCGTCTCGTCAGTTTTCCGCGGCCGTTTCCCGCGGAAGCGTCACGGTGACCTTCGCGCCGCCGAGCGACTCGACGTTCAGGACACCACCCAGCGGCTCCAGGCGCTGCCGGATGCTGAAGAGGCCGAAGCCCCCTGCTTTGCCATCTCCGGCGGCGGCAATACGGGCCGTTTCCATCCCCTCCCCGTTGTCCCCCACGGTCAAAGTGACACGGTCTTCGTCCACGCCCAGCGCAATCTCGATCCTGTCCCCCCCCGAGTGCTTGACGGCGTTCAGCACCAGCTCCCGTGCTATACGATACAGGAAAACCGACCGCTCGGCTCCCGGCGGCAGGTCGTCGCCGTCGGCGGTGACGGCGCAGACCAGGCCGAACTCCCTTTCCACCCTGCGAGCCAAGGCCTGCAGCGCGGCCGTA
>JALUJS010000579.1 GCA_027056825.1 Candidatus Krumholzibacteriia bacterium
AGCGGAAGAGGTACAGGATGTCCAGGTCCCCGTCGTTGTCCACGTCGCCCAGCACCGTCTCCAGCAGGGTGTTGGCCCGCAACGGCAGGCCTGCCCGGGCGGTGACGTCGACCAGGCCGCCGCGGCCGTCGTTGCGCATGATGAAGTGCCCGTCACCGGCCAGGACAAGGTCGGTGAACCCGTCGCCGTCCAGATCCCCGGCCGCCGCGGCGGTGAACCAGAAGCCGCGGCCGTCCTGCAGGCCGGCCCGCGGCGAGCGGGGATCGAGGTAGGGGTTGACCCGGGGACTCCAGTTCGACCACCGGTTCCCGTCGAAACGGAACAGCCGGGCGGGTGTCTGGTAGTTGAGGACCAGCAGCTCGGGATAGCGGTCGCCGTCGAGGCGGACCCAGAGCGCCCCCCGCCCGCGGCCCCGGGGGTCGGCCAGGGGATCGCCCTTGTCCAGGGTGTTCCGGTATGTACCGTCCCGGTCCCGGGACCACAACCGGTTCAGGCCGATGCCCTTGCCGCGGTGGGCGCCCACGGTGGCGTAGATGTCCCAGTCCCCGTCGCAGTCGTAGTCGCAGGCCGCTGAGCCATGCTGGTCGATATCGATGCAGGGCAGGACCTCGCAACTGTCGCGCCGGACGAAGCCGGGTCCCGGACGGGGCAGGTACACGCCCATGCCGTGCCCGTGGTGGTTGATCAGCAGGTCGAGGCGGCCGTTGCCGTCGATGTCGGCCCAGGTGGCGCCGAAGCTCTTGCCGCGCCGGGGCAGGGGAGACGGTTCGATCCGCTGGAAGAGGGGCTCGGCAAGGCCGGAGACCGCCTGGGTCAGGGCGAGCAGGAGGAAAAGAAGCGCCGCGCGGAAGGCAGGCATGGGAGGGGGCGCTGTGGTACGGGGTCCGGGCATGAGACAGGCCTCGGCGTGCAAACAATTCTGGACGCGCGATATCCGGGAGAGTATACCCGAAACAGGTTTCCCGATACAGGAGGTAAGCCATGAATTATCCGGTCTGGGAGCTGTCCATGGGGGCGGGGATCCTGATGGCCTGGGTCTCCATCCTGCACGTGTTCGTCTCGCATTTCGCCGTCGGCGGCGGACTGTGGCTGGTGGTCACCGAGATGCGCGCCCGGCGCACGGGCGATGATAGGCTGCTGGATTTCGTCAAGAGCCACAGCCGCTTCTTCATGCTGCTGACCCTGGTTTTCGGGGCCATCAGCGGGGTGGGGATCTGGACCACCATCGGGTTGATCTCTCCCCACGGCACTTCGGCCCTGATCCACGGCTACGTGTGGGGCTGGGCCATGGAGTGGGTGTTCTTCTTCCTGGAGATCGGAGCCGCCCTGGTCTACTACTACGGTTGGAAGCGGCTGGACGCGCGCACCCACCTGGCCATGGGCTGGATCTACTTCATCGCGGCCTTCATGTCCCTGGTCATCATCAACGGCATCGTGACCTTCATGCTCACGCCCGGCGGCTGGCTGGAGAACCACGAGTTCTGGACCGGGTTCTTCAACCCCACCTACTGGCCCTCGGCGGTGATCCGCACCTTCATGGGCCTGGCCATCGCCGGCATGTTCACCCTGATGACGGCTGCCGGGCTGCCGCGTGACGCGTTCCGGACGCGGGTGATCCGGTGGAACGCCGCCTGGGCCTTCGGCGGCCTGGTGGTGGTGGCCCTGGCCGCCAAGTGGTACGGGGCGTCGGTTGCGGTGTGGCGCGACGAGGAGGCCCTGCTGGGCGCCATCCCCATCCTGCCGGTGGTCGCCGGCTACTTCAAATGGGGCATCATCGTCACGGCGCTGCTGGCGCTGGTCCCGCTGCTGCTGCCCAAGGTCTGGAACAGGGGGCTGGTGGCGGTGCTGCTGCTGTGCGGCCTGCTGACCATGGGCGCGGGGGAGTGGACCCGCGAGGCCGGCCGCAAGCCCTTCGTGATCCAGAAGTACATGTACAGCACGGGGATGTTGGCATCGCAGGAGGACGTGGTGGCCGAGCAGGGCATGGCCGCCAGCGCCAAATGGATCTCTCCGGATGCCATGGACGATCCCGTGCGCCTGGGGCGCGACCTTTATCGGGCCTACTGCCAGCCCTGCCACACCCGCGACGGCTACAACGGCCTGCAGCCCTACCTGGCCCACTGGGACGAGGAGACGGTGTCCGGCCTGCTGCCTCGCCTGGAAAACATCCGCGCCCTCATGCCGCCCTGGTACGGCACCGACCGGGAGAACGCGGCCCTGACATCCTACCTCATGACCATGAAACCGCAGACTAAACCCGACTGGCCCGCCGACCCGGACGCGGCGGCGCAGCTGGCCTTCGATGTCTCCTGCGGTCTCTGCCACACCCCCGACGGGTTCCGCTCCCTGCGCGACTCGTTCGGCGGCATGACGGCCGACGAGATCGACGAGTTCCTGGACGAGGCAGGGGACGTGGACGAGGGCATGCCCGCCTACACGGGGACGGAAAAACAGCGCAAGGCGCTGATCCGTTACCTGGAGGAACTGGGCCAGGAGCCGCAGCCCGCAGGGGAAACCGCTGCCGTGCCGGCCGACAGCGAAGGGAGGCAGTCATGAACCCGCAAGTCATCATCCCCGGGCCGGACGCCCTACCCCTGCCCGCGCCGGTCTTCCTGTTGCAGTTCCTGCTGCAGCTGACCTTCCTGCTGCATCTTCTGGCCATGAACGCCCTGCTGGGCGGCCTGTTGATCACCCTTTTCGCCCGCATCAAGGGCGACGGCGGCGACGACCCGTGGACCAGCCTGCCCGACGCGGTCGCCAAGGTCTCGCCCTCCCTGGTCGCGGCCACCGTGACCCTGGGCGTGGCCCCGCTGCTGTTTTTGCAGACGCTCTACGGGCAGTTCTTTTTCACCAGCAGCATCCTGATGGGGTGGGGCTGGTTCTCGGTGGTCGTGGTGCTGATCTTCGCCTACTACGGGACCTACCTGCAGTCCTTCAGGGGCAAGGACCTGGGCGGCGGCCAGATGCCGCTGCTGGGGCTGACGGTGATCCTGTTTCTGTGGATCGGTTTCATGTTCACCAACAACACTTCCCTGATGCTGCACCCCGAAAAATGGGCGGCCATGTATTTCGCCGACGCCCGCGGCCTGCACCTGAACCTCACCGACCCCCAGCTGTGGCCGCGCTACCTGCACATGGTCCTGGGAGCGGTGGCCGTGGCCGGCCTGATGCTGCTGTGGTGGGGACGCTCGCGCCTGGCGCGGGGCGATACATCCGGCGCCTTCATGGTGCGCACAGGCGGCGGGACCTTCACATGGTTCACCCTGGTGAACATCGTGCTGGGCCTGTGGTACTACATGGCCCAGCCGGCGCACGTGCGCAAGCTGTTCATGGGCGGTCAACCGCTGGCCACGGCCCTGTTCGGCATCGGGTTCGTGCTGGGCATCGTGCTGGTGGTCCTGGGCTTCCTGTTGCGCCGCCAGGGCGAGGGGGCCAACCCGTGGCCGGTCAGCGTGCTGGCGCTCGCAGAGATGATCGTCATGATCATGATGCGGGACGCGGTGCGCGCCGGCTCGCTGGGGGCGCACTTCCGGCCCGAGACCTTCGCGGTCCAACCCCAGGTGCTGAACCTCGTGATCTTCGCCGTGCTGCTGCTGGCGGGGATCGGGGTGCTGGTGTGGATGGTGCGGCAGTTGTACCTGGCCTGGGAGCGGTAGCCTAAACCGGATTATTGGATCGCCACATGAATCCCGCAAGCGATTCAATATTTCGGGTTAATCGTGTTTCCCCCTTGACGGAAGAAATCCCTTCCTTATGTTAGTTATGGATCACTAATATAAGGGAGCCCGAAATGACCACCACCCGCCGCCAGGATATTCTGGACCAAGCCCTCGCCCTCGTAATCGAGAATGGCCTGGTCGAGCTGACCATGGCCAAAGTAGCCGGCCGCGTGGGCTTTACCGAGCCGGCCATGTACCGGCATTTCCGAAACAAGCAGGATCTGGTCATCAACATGATCCGCCGGTTAGGCGAGGGATTCGAGGAAGTGTTAGCCCGTTTCGACCTTGAGGATCCACCCCAGCGGTTTTTTCCCGCCTACTTCGATGCCCTGCTGGATTACCTGCAGCAGGTGCGCGGGGTGACCATCCTGTTCCTCTCGGAGTCGGCGTTCAACAGGGATCAGCGGATTCGTGGCGAGTTGTGGCGGCTCTTCCAGGGCCAGCTGGGGCGTATTTCCACCTATCTGGACGGCGCCATCGCCAGGGGGGAGATCAGGCCGGATATCGACGTCGAGGCGTCGGCCCTGGGCTTCCTGGGTTTGGTGCAGGCCCTGGTGACCCGCTCCCTGCTTACTTCCTGGGATGAGGCTCCCAAGGCCATCGGACAAGCGGCGTTGGATATCTACTTGAATGGAGTTGTCGGATGATCCGAGCCATGCCAATCCTTCTGATCTGTTTCCTAGCCGCTGTTTCAGGCGCGCGGGCCCAGGCGGTTCCACTGACCCTGGAGGAGGCCCTTGCGCGGGCGGAGGCGGCCAACCCGAACATCCTAGCTGCCGGGGCCCGCGCCCGGGCCGGGGAAATGGGCGCGCGGGCCGAGAAGGGCCGCTCGCTGGGCGAACTGAAGCTCAACGGCGGCTGGATCCGTAACAGCGAGGAGGGCCTGGTCCGCCCCATCACGCCGGAAATCCTCTCGTCCGGAGTGCCGCAGATGCCGTTCGACGACCAGTACGCCTTCTGGTCCCTTGACTACCGGGTGCCGCTCCTGGGCTGGGGAACCATGAGCGGATCAAGGGAAATGGCGCGCAACATCGCCGGCGCGGGCAAGAGCGCAACCCGGCGGACCGTGCGGGAAATACGGCACCGCGTGCTGGCCACGTACCTCGGCCTGCTGTCCCTCGAGGCCCAGGCCGTAGCCCTGTCCGCCGAGCTGGCGGCCCTGGATTCCCTGGCGGCGCATATCGAGCTGGGTCGCCAGGCCGGTCAGTATTCGCGGATCGACCTGCTCAAGGTGCAGGTGGACCGCCAGGGTGCGGTGATGCGGCGGCAGGATATCGAGGCCCAGCGGCGGCAGAGGTACGCGGACCTGATGGCCCTGATGGGTGAGACCTGGGTCGAGGATGGGCGCTACGAGCTGATGCCCGTGGCCGAGGCGGCGGCCGATACGGTCCTGCCGCCGGTGGAGGATCTCATCGACAACGCACTGGCGGCCCGCAGCGACTTACTGGCGGCCCGCCGGACCGCGGCGGCCAAGCGGGCGGCCGTGCGCGTCGCGGCTGGCAGCCGGTGGCCCCAGGTCAGCCTGGGGGCCAAGCTCTCGGGAGTGCACGCGGGGACCATCGACTACGACGACACCTACTGGTCCGTGGATGCGCGGGTCAGCATGCCCCTTTTCGACATGGGACGGCGCAGGAATCTCGCCAGCAAGGCGGACCTGGACGCCCGCGGCGCCGAGCTGCGGGTAAGTGACCTGGAGGGCCGCATACGCAGCGAGGTCGTGGCCGCGGTCGCGCAGGTGGAACGGGCCCGGAGCGCCATGTCGTCCCAGCGTATCGCCCTGGAGCTGGCCGGCGAGGTCCACCGGCTCGAGCGGCTGCGTTACGACGCGGGCCGGGGCGACATCGACAACCTGTTGCGGTCTAGGGCCGAGCGCATGTTGGCTTCGGCGGCCCTGATCCGCGCCCGCCACGATTTCCTGATCGCCCTGGACAACCTGCAACTGGCCAGTGAAGGAGAAATGCGATGAGACGCCGAATCATCCTGGGAGTGATCCTGCTTTTGGTCCTGGTGGGCGCGGTGCGCCTGGTCCGGATGCGCAAGCAGCAGCTCATGAGCCAGCGCGTCATTGCGCCGGCGGCCCTGACGGTGGCCACCGGGGTGGTGACCCGCGGGGACTTCCAGGGCCGCCTGGTCTGCTACGGGGTCATCGAGTCCGATCGCCGGGCCGAAGTGAGGGCCCGGACCGGAGGCCAGGTAAGCGGCATCCTGGCCCGGGAGGGAGACGCCGTCGAGGCGGGCCGGCCCCTGCTGGAAATGGACGGCACCGCGGGGGCGCCCAGCGGCTCCCGGGCCGCGGTGGCCACGGCGGTGGCCAACCTGGAGCGCTCGGTGGCGGGCATGGAACGGACGGTGGCCAACCTCAAGGCGACCCTGGACAACGACCGCATGCTGCACGAGCACGACGCCGTTTCGGCCCAGCAGCTGGAGAGCTCCGAGAACCGCTGGCAGGAGGCGCGGATCCAGCTGGCCGGATTGCGCAGCGAACTGGCCGCCCAGCGCCGGCAGCTTTCGTACTTCACGGTCACCGCGCCTTTTGACGGCGTGGTGGCGGCCCTGCACGTGGAACTGGGCGACGTGGTGACCCCCAACCAGCCCCTGGTGAAGGTGGAGAACGCTTCGCCCTGCCGGGTGCGCGTCACCGTGGCCGCGGCCGACCTGGGCCGGGTCCGGGCCGGTGATCCGGCGACCCTGGTCCTGGGCGGGAAGACGCAGCAGGCCCGGGTGGGGCGGGTTCATCCCTCGGCCGGACCGTCCGGCACCGGCACGGTGGACATCCTGCTGGACGAACCTCCCTTCGGCCTGCCCCTGGGGGCCGCGGTGGAGGTCCGGCTGACCGTCGATTCCTTGCCCAACGTGCTGCTGGTTCCCGCCGCGGCCGTCCTCACGGGAGCTCACGCTTCCCGGGTCCATGTCGTGCAGGCCGATACGGTCCGCGTGGTGCCGGTGGAAGTCCTCGCCCGCTCCGGTGAACAGGCGGCCGTGGCCGGGAACCTCGCTCCCCGGGACGTGCTGGTCCTGGGCAGCGATTCCCTGCTGATGCGCCTGGCCGACGGTGTTCGTGTCGCGCCCCGGAAGGTCTCGCCATGAGCAACAGGAACTTCATGGACTGGGTTTTCGAGAACCCCCACCAGGTGGGGGTGCTGTCCCTGCTGATCCTGGTGCTGGGCATCTACGGCAGCGTGGCCATCAAGACCGACCTGTTCCCGCCCACGGCCCGGCCCACGGTAGCGGTGCTGGTGACCGAGCCGGGCGCCTCGGCCGGCGACGTGGCGGCCTATGTCGTGCGCCCCATCGAGCGCGCCTGCCAGTCCTCCAGCCAGGTCCGCCGGGTCACCTCGGTGAGCAAGGACGAGGTGGGTGTGGTTACGGTGGAGTTCGAGTACGGCAAGAGCCTCCAGGAGGCCGTCACCGACGTCATGGCCGCCCTGGACCGGGTCCGGGCCCAGTTGCCGGCCGACGTGATGGAGCCGCAGGTCTTCAAGATCGGCGACTTCAGC
>JALUJS010000580.1 GCA_027056825.1 Candidatus Krumholzibacteriia bacterium
AAGAAGTGGCGCAAGTTCATTCATGACGGGGTCCTGCAGGGTTCGGCGCGCCGCGGCGAGCCCCTGGCCCTCACCGGTGCTCCCATCGCCCCGCCCGAGCATCCGCAGCCGTTGTCCGCTGAAAACCTGGAGCTGAGCATCCACCACGACCAGTCCGTTTTCGACGGTCGCTTCTGCGACAACGCCTGGTTGCAGGAGATGCCCGACTTCATGACCAAGCTGACCTGGGACAACGCCGCCCTGCTGAGCCCGGCCACGGCCGCGGCCCTGGGCGTGGCCCATAGCGACCTGGTCGAACTCGAATTCGCCGGCCGCAAGCAGGAGATGGCCGTCTACGTGCTGCCGGGCCAGGCCGCCTGGTCGGTCTCGGTGATGCTGGGCTACGGCCGCGACGACGCCGGCGGCGTGGGCCGGGGCGCGGGCTTCAACGCCTACACCCTGCGCGCCAGCAGCGCCCTGCACGGCGGCGCGGGCCTGAAGCTCACCAGGACCGGACGCACCTACAAGCTGGCCACAACCCAGGACCATCACGCCATGGACCAGGTGGGAGCGCAGGAGATCCAGAAGCGCGTACCCGGCCTGGTGCGCCAGGGTGATCTTGAGGAGTACAAGGAACATCCGGAATTCGTGGACCACATGGGCATCCACCACCCGCCCCTGGAGTCGCTGTGGAAGGAGTGGGACTACAGCGGCTACAAGTGGGGCATGGCCGTGGACCTGAACGTCTGCAACGGCTGCAACGCCTGCATCATCGGCTGCCAGGCCGAGAACAACGTCGCGGTTGTGGGCAAGGACGAGGTGGCCCGCGGCCGCGAGATGGCCTGGATCCGCCTGGACCGCTACTTCCTGGGTGATCCGGAGGATCCCGAGTGCGCCCAGCAGCCGGTGGCCTGCGCCCAGTGCGAGCTGGCCCCCTGCGAGGAGGTCTGCCCCGTGGCGGCCACCATGCACAGCCGCGAGGGGCTGAACATGATGGTCTACAACCGCTGCGTGGGAACCCGCTACTGTTCCAACAACTGCCCCTACAAGGTGCGGCGGTTCAACTGGTTCAACAACTTCGAGGATCTGACGGCCACCCAGCGGCTGGTGCTCAACCCCGACGTGACCGTGCGCGCGCGCGGCGTCATGGAAAAGTGCACTTACTGCGTCCAGCGCATCGAGAAGGCGCGCGTGGAGGCCCGGGTCGAGGGCCGCAAGATCCGCGACGGGGACATCACCCCGGCCTGCGCGCAGGCCTGCCCCACCGACGCCATTGTCTTCGGCGACCTGAACGATCCGGAGAGCCGGGTCAGCAAGCTGCGCGAGGTGCCGCGGTCCTACGACCTGCTGGCCTATCTGAACATCAAGCCGCGGACCTTCTACATGGCCCGCATCCGCAACCCGAACCCCGAGATCGCCGTGGCCGCCGGCCATGGGGCCGGTCACGGTGAAGGGCACGGCGCGGAGCGCGGGACGGAACACGGGACGGAACACGGGGAAGAGCCCGCCGGGCACGGACACGGATGATGACGACGGGATTTGCGGCCACACCCAGGGGCGCGGCCGGGCAACTAGCCAAGGAACTGGAGCCTGAACGATGAAAGCGTCGGCTACCGACTATCTGAACAACACCAGCGACGACCCGGTCAATCCTCCGGAGTTGATCCTCGGGGGCAATACCTTCACCTCGGTGACCGAGAAGGTCTCGGACATCGTCCTGGAGAGCAAGACCCCGCTGGCCTGGTACATCGCGTTTACCTTTACCGCGGGCCTGACCGGGATCCTCTTCCTGATGATCGGCTACCTGTTCCTGACGGGTGTCGGCGTCTGGGGCCTGAACAACCCCGTGGGCTGGGGCTGGGCCATCGTGAACTTCGTGTTCTGGGTCGGTATCGGCCACGCCGGGACGCTGATCTCGGCCATCCTGTTCCTGCTGCGGCAGAAGTGGCGGACCTCCATCAACCGCTTCGCCGAGGCCATGACCATCTTCGCGGTGATCTGCGCCGGGATCTTCCCGGGCATCCACGTGGGCCGCGTGTGGGTGGTCTGGTGGCTGTTCCCGATCCCCAACTACCAGGCCACCTGGCCCAACTTCCGCAGCCCGCTGCTGTGGGACGTGTTCGCCGTGGGCACCTACGCCACGGTCTCGCTGCTGTTCTGGTACAC
>JALUJS010000581.1 GCA_027056825.1 Candidatus Krumholzibacteriia bacterium
CGAGCCCCCGTAGTAATAGACGATCAGGGGCGCCCGGCCGGTGTCCGGCGCGGCGTAGGCGGCGCCGCCGTCGGCGCCCATGGTCAGGGGCGGGAAATACCAGGCCTCGACGGGATCGTCGGTCCGCCACGCCACCGGCGCCCACAGGGTGCGCTCCAGCAGTTCGGCGCCGGGTTCCTCCAACAGGCGACCGGCTTTGCCCACCGCGGCCAGGTACAGGGCCGCAGGGTGGTCCGGATCCGAAGCGGTGTAGGCCGTCCGGCGACCGTCGGGGCTGAGGGCCACAGCCCCCATGGACGCCCCTTGCCGGGGCAAGGCCGTGGCCCGCCAACGGCCATCCTGCTCGTCGAGCCGGGCCAGCCTGTTGGCCGCACCGTCGGTGATCCTCGCCAACAGGCGGTGGTCGCCCGCAAAACGCGGGAAGCCGCCGCCGCCATCCCAGGCGAAGGTATCGGCGGTGGTGATGCGCCGGTAGCGGCCGGAATCGAGGTCCAGCAGCCACACCTGCTTGTTGTAGACGTTGTGCTGGGGAGGGTCGTCGCGGTCGGGGCCGATCTCCTGCGGCGGACCGATGAAGGCCAGTCGTTTGCCGTCGGGCGAGACGGCAAAGGCCTGGGGGCGCACCTCCCAGCCCGAGGTGAAGGCGGTGATCAGCGTGTCCCGGCCGGTGGCCAGGTCGAGGCGGCGGATCTCGCTGGTGAACCACGGCCGGGCAGCCTGCGGCAAGGTGCGTCCGTAGATCACGGCTTTCCCGTCGGCAGCGAACACCGCGTCGTCCAGGACGAAGTCGCCCGGTCGGGTCAGGATGCGCCGCACGCCGGACTCCAGGTCCAGCAGGTGCAGGTGCCCGGCGGGGGTGTAGTCGCTGATGCGCTCGCGGAAGCGCGTGTAGCGGCGGCCGGGACCGTCCACCGGCTCGTCGCTGTCGAACCCCGCCCGGGAGGAAAACAGCAGGGCGCCGCCGCCGGGCGCGATCCTGACGAAGCCCAGGCCCGGCTCATCCTCCAGCAGCACGCGCTCCTCGCCCCGGTCCACGTCATACCGGACAAGATCCTTGCCCCGGCGCAGCAACAGCATGCGGCTGTGGGGCAAAAACCCCACCGGGCGCATCTTGCCCCCGCCCAGGTCGGCGGCCACCATTCGGCCCTTGCCGTCGAGGATGTCCAGCCGGTTCACGTCGTCGCTGCGGCGCGTCAGATAGCGGGCCACCAGCGGATCCCCATCGGAAACAGCCAGGGAGCTGATGCTCGTCACCTCGTCCGTGTCCCCGAAACGTGTCACCGCCACCCGGGGCGCAAGGGTCCAGGCCGCCTGCGCGTCCGCGTCGGCCGCGGCGTTCAGGAAAAAGCCCGTGTCCCCATCGTCCAGGATCAACCGGCCGGTCACCGTCACCCAGCCGCGGGTAAGGGTCCTGGAGGCCGTCAGGGTGTCGGCGGCCGCGCCAGGGTCCCGGACCGACAGCTTTTCGTCCTGGACGTACAGGGCCGAGCCTTGACCCAGGCTGAAGTCCGCCTCGGCCCGCGCGGCCGTGCGCAGGCGCGCGGCGATCCAGTACACGCCGGGCTCGGCGACTTTGAACCGGCCGTCGGCGCCGGCCTGGACGGTGCGCCAGCCGTTCTCGCACGCCCGCGGCAGCCGCCTGTCGGGAGTGATCTCCGGCACCAGCTTCTGCTCGCCCCGCAGGACGCCCTGTTCGGCCGGGGCGCCCGGGTCTCCGGGCAAGGGCCCCAGAAGGCGGACTTCCCGGCATGGGATCTCCGTCCGGTCAGCCTCGGCCGCGGGCGCGGACACGGGAGCGGAGATACGGCAGGCGACGATCAACAGGGCGAAGCAGAGGCAGCGCTTGGTCATGGTCACGGTCTCCAGGGAAGATTGCGGGGTCGGGTGCCGGGATTATGCCCCACAGGGAAACGAAAGGGAATGTTCTTTTCATTCCCTGGTTGCGGATCCTTCCGATAAGATGATATTGCCGCTGCGATGAAAAAACCGAGGGAGATGACCGCCCCCCGCGGTCAGCCCGCAATGATACGGTTTAATCCGCATCATTGCGGGTTAACCCGGATTATTGAATCGCTACGCGATTCAATAATCCGGGTTAAACACGGAGGATGATCCATGAGCCTGCAGAAAAGACCCCTGAAGAC
>JALUJS010000582.1 GCA_027056825.1 Candidatus Krumholzibacteriia bacterium
TGGCCCCGCGGATCGCGGCCCGGCTTGCCGAACACGCCCAGCTGGCAGAACGTCAGGCCCCGCAGGCCGGTCTCCTCGGCGACCTCCCGGCCCACGGCCAGGTCCGGGTCCTCGCCGTACTCCACGAACCCCCCGGGCAGGGCGTGGGTCCCCGCGAAGGGATCGCGGCCGCGCAGGACCAGCAGCACCCGGTCCCCCGCGGCGCTGCGGTGGACGATCACCGCGTCCACCGTCAGGGCGGGATTGCGGTAGACGGGCTCCGGCGCCTCCGACACGGGGGGCCGCCTACGGGGTCTCGAAAGAGGCCAGTGCCTCTTCGCAGTCATTGAAGGTCTCGAAGACGAGCTTCAGCTGCGTGACGTTGAGGATGTTGTCGATGCGGTCGCTCACGTTGCAGATCTTCAGCGTCCCGCCGTTCTTCTTCAGGGTGTGGAAGGCGGAGACCAGGATGCCCAGGCCGGTGGAATTCACCCAGCTGACCTTGCCCATGTCCAGCAGGATATCCACGTAACCCTGGCTGACGAGGGTCTTGATCTCGGACTGGAACTTCTCGTGGTCGGGGCCGCCCATGATCTTGCCGCTGAGCTGCAGGACCATGACCTCCCCCTGGAGATTCTGCTTGATATTCAAAGATCGCCTCCCTTTGACCCTTTTGACCTTGATTGTGGTATGCTGGCCGGGCCCGTGAGCATGCTCCGGCGTCACCTATGATAGGAGCATCCGGGCCGGATTCCAACGACGGATTGTTCCAGCCCGCATGATTCATGAACAATGCGGGCTAGCCCGACGGAGGAGCCATGGCGACGGTACGACCCTCCGCTCTAGCGGGAACCTGGTATCCGGCAGATCCGGCGGATCTGGCCGCCCGGATCGATGAGTTCCTGGCCCTGGCCGACCCGGCCGCCCGTCCGGCGGGCAGGCCGCTGGTCGCCGTGGCCCCCCACGCCGGTTACGCCTACAGCGGGCCCTGCGCCGGCAAGGTGTACGGCCTGCTGCGCGATGACCGCCCCGGCCGGGTGGTCATCCTCGCCCCCAACCACCGCTATCCCATAGTGCGCTGCGCCGTGGCCACCGTCGAGGCCTTCGCCACGCCCCTGGGCGCCGTCCCGCTGGACACCGCCTTCTGCGCCGACCTGGCCGCACGCCCGGGTTTCACCGCCACCGAGGCCCCCCACGCGCCCGAGCACGCCGTGGAGATCCAGCTGCCGTTCCTGCAGCGGCTGTGGCCCGACGATCCGCCGCCCATCGCGCCGGTGCTTGTGCCTCACCTGGACCGGGAGGTGCGGGCGGAGGCCACGGCCGCCCTGGCCGCCCTGCGCGACGACGACACCCTGATCGTCGTCTCCACCGACTTTACCCACTACGGCGCGGACTACGGCTATGTTCCCTTCACCCATGACGTGCCCGCGGCCCTGGAACGGCTGGACTCCGGCGCCATCCTGAAGATCCTGGCCGGGGACGCGCAGGGCCTGCTGGAATACGGCCGGAGCACCGGGATCACCATGTGCGGGCTGGAGGCCTGCGCCTTGGCCCTGGGCTGCGGCCTGCCCCAGGGCTACGAGGCCGCCCTGCTGGACTACCGGCGCAGCGCCGATCTGAACGGTGACTTCTCCATGTCGGTGAGCTACGCCACCATCCTGATCACCACCGGCCCCGGAGGTGAGCGCCATGACTGATCACGCCCTGACCCACGCCGAAAAGGACTTCCTGCGGGATCTGGCCCGCGAAGCGGTCAAGGCCGCCGCGGCCGGACGCCCGGCCCCCGACCCCATGGCCCTGGCCGAGTCCCGCGGTCTGACGCCGGGCCCGGCCCTGCTGGAGCACCGGGGGGCGTTCGTGACCCTGACCAGGGGCGGCAGCCTGCGCGGCTGCATCGGCTACATCGAGGGGATCAAACCCCTGATCGAGGCGGTGGCCGACAACGCCGCCTCGGCCGCGGTGCGGGATCCCCGCTTCCCGCCCGTGACCCCCGACGAGGTTACGGACCTTGAGCTGGAGGTCTCCGCCCTGTCCCCCTTGCAGACCGTCGCCGACCCCGAAGACATCGTCATCGGCCGTCACGGCATCCTGCTGGAAAAGGGCGGGCGGCGGGCCGTGTTCCTGCCCCAGGTGGCGGTCGAACAGGGCTGGGACCTGGAGACCACCCTGGGCCATCTGTGCCTGAAGGCGGGTTTGCCCCCCGGGGCCTGGCAGGAGGGCGCCCGCTTCCAGGTTTTCACCGCCGAGGTTTTCTAGTTGTCCATTCGTGAAAAAACGGCTAATTTCACGGCCGTTGAAACACATGGGCGGGGCGCGGCAGCGCCTTCGCTGTTTTTCAAACCCGCATGACTCATGAAGGAACGTAGCGAGGATGAGGAAACAGCGCGACAGGAAAGGGGCTCGCAAGGATTTGCGAGGGAGGCGTACCCGGTGCGGTACGTTGACCGAGCAAATCCGAGAACGCCTTTCCTGTCGCGCCGTTAACCATTCGCAGTAGCTCCTTCATGAGTCATGCGGGTCAACGGCATGGAAGTGAGATGAAATGGGCCTGCTCGACAAAGTCCACAAGTTCACCACCGCAAAGGAACTGATGGCGGCGGACCTGTACAACTATTTCCGGGTGATCGAGTCGGCCCAGGAAAACACGGTCCGGTACAAGGGCCGTGAGGTCATCATGCTGGGCAGCAACAACTACCTGGGCCTGACCAACCATCCCCGGGTCAAGGAGGCCGCCCAGAACGCCATCGCCAAGTACGGCACCGGCTGCGCCGGCTCCCGCTTCCTCAACGGGACCCTGGACATCCACATCGAGCTGGAAGAGAAGCTGGCGAAGCTGGTGGGCAAGGAGAAGGCCCTGGTCTTCTCCACCGGGTTCATGGTCAACCAGGGCGTGCTCAGCTCCCTGGCCGGGCGCAACGACACCATCTTCGTGGACCGCACCGACCACGCGTCGATCATCGACGGGGCCCGCCTGTCCTTCGCCAACGTGGTGAAGTTCAAGCACAACGACATGGAGTCCCTGGAGCAGGTCCTGACCAACATCCCCGGCGACAACAAGCTGATCATCGTCGACGGCGTGTTCTCCATGGAGGGCGACATCGCCAAGCTGCCCACCATCCTGGACCTGGCCGCCAAGCACGGCGCCAAGGTCATGGTGGACGACGCCCACGGCATCGGCGTGCTCGGCAAGCAGGGCCGCGGCACCTGCGACCACTTCGGCGAGACCGACCGCGCCCACCTGATCATGGGCACCTTCAGCAAGTCCCTGGCCTCGGTGGGCGGCTTCGTGGCCAGCGACGCGGACACCATCCACTACATCCAGCACATCTCGCGCGCGCTGATGTTCTCGGCGAGCATGCCGCCGGCCTCGGTGGCCTCGGTCTCCGCGGCCGTGGACGTGATGCTGGAGGAGGACTGGCGGCACGAGGCCCTGTGGCGCAACAACGACCTGATGCGCGAGCGCCTCAGCGACGCCGGCTTCGATACCGGTCCCAGCGAGACGCCCATCATCCCCGCGGTGGTCGGCGAGGACATGGTGGCCTTCAAGATGTGCCGCATGCTCATCGACGAGGGCGTGTTCGTCAATCCGGTGGTCAGCCCCGCGGTGGAGCCCGGCAACGCCCTGATCCGCCTGAGCCTCATGGCCACGCACACCGAGGACGAGATCAACAAGGCCATGGACATCATGATCGGCGTGGGGCGCAAGCTGGGCGTCATCCCCTCCTGACCCCGGTAGACCCTTCCGTGCGGCCCGGGAAATCCCGGGCCGCCGTCGCCTGCAAGGAGGACCGCGCATGGCCCTGACCATCCACCCGGTGAACACCAAAGCCGACCTGGATGCCTTCCTGAAGGTCCCCTATCGCATCTACCGCGACGACCCCCAGTACGTCTTCCCGCTGCTGGGCGAAATGAAGCACTTCTTCGACAAGCAGAAGAACCCCTTTTTCAAGCACGCGGAGTCCGCCCTGTGGCTGGCCCGCCGCGACGGTGAGGTCGTCGGCCGTGTGGGCGCCTGCGTGGACGAGGCCAACAACGCGCACTGGAACGAGAAGACCGGCTTCTTCGGCTTCTACGAGGTCGACGACGACGCCGAGGCCGCCGCGGCCCTGCTGGAGTCGGCCCGGGCCTGGATCGCCTCCCGGGACATGGAGATCATGCGCGGCCCCGGCTGCTTCACCTCCAACCACGACTGGTACGGCCTGCAGGTGGACGGGAAGTTCAACCGGCCGGTGGTGGGCATGCCTTACAACCCCCGCTACTACGCGCGGCACTTCGAGGACTTCGGCCTGGCCGGGGCCAAGGACCTGTACGCCTGGGACATCCGCACCGGCGGCAAGCTGCCGGACAAGATGCAGCGCCTCATCGACCGCATCCTCGCCCGTCCAGGCCTGGTGATCCGGCCCATGGACATGAAGCGGTTCGAGGAGGAGGCCGAGACCATCCGCGCCCTCTACAACGCGTGCTGGAGCCGCAACTGGGGTTTCATCCCCTTGAGCGATGAGGAATTCGCCTTCATGGCCAAGGACATGAAGTCCATGGTGGACCCCCGGTTCCTGCTCATCGCCGAGTTGGAGGGCAAGCCCGTGGGCTTCAGCCTGACCATTCCCGATTTCAACCAGGCGCTGCAGCCGCTGCGCGGCAAGCTGTTTCCCTTCGGCTGGCTGAAGTTCCTGCTGGCCAAGCGGAAGATCGACTACGCCCGCACCATCCTGATGGGCGTGCTCCCGGAATACCGCAAACTGGGCATCGACGTGGGCATGGTGTACCGCACCATGCAGTACGCCTTCGGCCGCGGCATTACCAGCGGCGAGTGCTCGTGGATCCTGGCCGACAACGTCCCCATGAACCGCATCCTCGAGAGCTACGGAGCCGACTGCTACAAGACCTACCGCATCTACGAGAAGGCGGTGTGAGGTGACCCCGGCGTCCGGCACCACGCGCCGCGGACCGGTCATCGCCCTGACCGGAGCCACCGGCTTCCTGGGCAGCCACATCGCCGACGAACTGCTCAGGGACGGGTACCGCGTGCGCGCCTCGGTGCGGCCGACCAGCGACCTGCGCTGGCTCGACGACAAGGACATCCAGACCGTCCAGATCGACCTGGCCGACCCGGCCGCCTGCTGCGACTTCGTGCGGGGGGCGCGGGCGGTGATCCACTGCGCCGGGATGGTGGTCGCCGACAGCGACAAGGCCTACCACCAAGCCAACGTCGAGACCACACGGGCCCTGCTGGCGGCCTGCCGCCGCGAGTGGCATCCGCAGGGCGGCGGTTCGTTCCTGCTGGTCTCCAGCCTGGCCGCCCACGGCCCGGCCGGCCCCGGGCGGCCCGCCGTCGAGGACGACCCCCGCCGGCCCATCTCCGGCTACGGGCGCAGCAAGGTCGCCGCCGAGAAGCTCGTCCTGGAGCATGAACACCCCTTCCGCACCGTCGTCCTGCGCCCGCCGGCCCTCTACGGTCCCCGGGACACGGGTTTCCTGCCCCTGGTCAAGCTGGCGCTCAAGGGCTGGACCCCGCGCTTCGCCGGGCCCATGCGCGGCCTGTCCCTGGTTCACGGCAAGGACGCCGCCCGGGCCGTCGTGGCCCTGCTGGAAACCCGCGAGGCCCAGGGCGTGTACTTCGTGGACGACGGCCGCCGCGGCTACACCTGGCGGGACCTGGCCGACGCCCTGACGGTGGCCTGCGGCCGCCGGGTGCGGTTGTTGCCCATTCCCCTCTGGTTGCTGAAACCCGCCGCCTTCCTGCTGCGGCCGTTGGCCCGGGACGCCTCGGTGCTGCGCCGCGACCGCATCCGCGACCTGGAGGTCCCGGGCTGGGTCTGCGACGGCGGCAGGCTGGAACGCGACACGGGGTTCGTCGCCGAGTACGACGCGGCCACCGGCTTCGCCGACACCGTGGCCTTCTACCGGAGGGAAGGATGGCTCTGAGCCCGCGCAGCCTGCTGGTCCGCCTGTCCCTGCGGCGCATGAACATCGACCGCTGGGCTGTGATCTACCTGCTGGTCAGCGCGGGTTTTCCCCTGTTGCGCCCCTCGGTCTTCCCCCAGCCCTGGCTCATTCCCGTGGTGCACGGCGCGCTGGCTGTGGCCATCTGGTTCCTGCCCCCCTGGCTGCGCTCGCGCCGCCACTGGGCTCCGCGCCTGCTGGGCGAGATCTATCTGCCGCTGATCTTCCCCCTGTTCTACACGGAGCTGCAGTACCTGGGCCTGATCTTCTTCCCCTTCGACGGCAGCCTCGACCCCTCCCTGATCCGCATGGAGCAGTGGATCTTCGGCTTCCAGCCCAGCCTGCGCTGGTCCGAGGTCTGGCCCTGGCCGTGGTTCCACGAGCTGATGGAGTTCGCCTACTTCAGCTACTACTTCCTGGCGGTGATCTTCCTGGTGCTGGTCTTCCGCGCCCGCGGCGTGCCACGCGAACTGCGCTGGGACGCGGTGCGCGACTTCGTGCGCGATCTGAGCGCAGTCATGCTGATCTGCTACACCCTGTACACGATCTTCCCGGCCTGGGGCCCCAAGTACTTCCGGGCCGGGTTCGTGGACGTGGGCGGCTGGATCTTCACCGACATCATGCATCACATCCACGAGAACGGCGCCATCCTCGGGGCGGCGTTCCCCTCGTCCCACGTGGCCGCCTCGTTCATCCCCTGGCTGCACACCTGGCGCTGGTTCCCCCGCCATCGCTGGTGGATGACCCTGCTGTTCATCCTGCTGTGCATGTCCACGGTATACTGCCGGTACCACTACGTGGTGGACGTGATCGCCGGCATGGCCCTGTCCATCCTGGTGGTCTTCACCATGGACCGCCTGGGCGATTCGGCGCGGGAGCGCCTGCGGGAAGGACGCTGCCGATAACGCGGGTCGAATCAGCATATCAGGCTATTTTACACGTCATTATATTATCCTTGATTTGAGGTTTTCACCGGCTCATGCTTTGGGGTGTCGACTTATTCCGTTCCCATGCAAAGGAGTGCCACCATGCGAAATCCATCGCGCAGCTTCCTCCTGCCTGTTGTGATCTGCACGGCAGCCCTTGTCGCAGGCCTGGCCCTTCCAGGCTGCAACGGCGACAGCGACAGCAACCCCACCACCGTGGACACCACCGCGCCCGGTCCGGTGACCGCCCTGCAGGCCACCGCCCAGGCCAACGCCGTGCACCTGACCTGGACCAACCCCACCGACCCGGACTTCAACGGGGTCCAGGTGCGGCGCGACACCCTGACCACCCCCACG
>JALUJS010000583.1:0-1776 GCA_027056825.1 Candidatus Krumholzibacteriia bacterium
GGGCCTCCCCCAGGGGCAGGTTCCCGATCAGGCTCAACAGGAAGATCATGAAGGGGAACAGACCCAGCATGGTGTAGAAGGCGATCTGCGCCGCCATCCCCATGCAGTCGTCGTATCCCATCTCCCGCTGCAGCCGGATCAGGAAGTACCAGAAGCGTTTTGCCCGTCTTTGCAAGGTCATAACCGGCCTAGGATGCCGCCGCGGGGAGCGAAAATCAACCTCCATCAACCCGGGACTTGGCCGCGCGGCCCGGTCGGCGTATGGTTCAACCCGTGCCCACCCCCACCCAAGGAGCGGAAAAGATGCGGAAAATCGCCGTTTTTTGCCTGCTGGCCCTCCTCGCCGGAACAGTCAGCAATACCCTGGCCGCGGAGACCCCGCAGCCGGCTCCCCTGCCGGTGACGCGGGTCCTGGCGGCCGGCCCGGTGACCCTTGACCTGCCGGCCTTCCACGACGCCGACCTGGCGGGCGTCACCCTGACCGATCTGCTGGACGGCCTGCCCGCCGTGCCCGGCGACACCTGGCCTCACGCCGGGGACGAGCTCGCCCTCCCCCAAGGTCGGACCCTGACCTGGCGGGAACGCTCCGCAGGCGGCGAAGGATTCACCGTGAAGGGCGAGGGCCCCCGCGCCGCCTACTACGCCTTCACCATCGCCTCGGACCGCTGGCAGAAGGCCACCCTGCGGGTGGTCACCGGCCTGAAGGTCAAGGCGGCGTTCGCCTTCTCCAGCCTGGACCTCAAGCCCGGAAGCGGCGACACCCTGACCGCCGACCTCACCCTGCCCCGCGGCCGTTACCTGGTCGCCCTGCGCGTCCTGGCCCCGGGCGACGAGGAAAAGACGCCCCGCGTGGCCGTTTCGGTCATCCCCGGCGAGCACGCGGCCGACGGATCCCTGACGGTGGGCGTCGGGGCCGAACGCGCCGCGGACATCCACCTGATCCTGGACGCGCCCAGGGTGTCGGACCTGGAGCTTTCACCCGACGGCTCCCTGGCGGCGGTCGCCCTGGGCGAATACCGCAACGGCAAGGACCGCGAGACCTGGCTGGAGATCCGCGCAACCGACACCGGACGCCTGGTCCGCTACTGGCGCAGCGAGGACGTCCCGAGCCGCCTGCAGTGGCTGCCGCAGGGCCACGCGCTGTCGTGGCAGACCGAAACCGACGGCAAGGCGACCATCCGGACCTTCGATCTGGACAGCGGCCGCACCACGACCCTGCTGGCCGACACCGAACACCTGGGCGCGTGGCGTTGGGCCCCCGACGGCACGTCGGTGTTCTACGAGATCACCCGCAAGCCCGATCCCGATCCTCGCCGCGTCAAGCACGTGGCCCATCCGGCCGACCGCCAGCCCTGGTACCGCGGTCGCTCGGACCTGTACCAGGTCTCCGCCCGGGGCGGCGTAACCCGGCGCCTGACCGCTGGCCCGGTGAGCCCCGAAAGCTGGCGCGTCAGCGACGACGGCCGCACCCTGCTGTTCTTCACCAGCGAGCCCGACTACACCCGCCGTCCCTACGCCACCAGCACCCTGTGGCTGATGGACCTGGGCGACCTGTCGGTGCGCAAGGTGCTGGACGATCCGTGGCTCGGCGGCGCCGAGTTCAGCCCCGACGGCAAGACCCTCTGCCTGCGCGGCTCGCCCTCGGCCTTCGCCGGCCTGGGCCGCAACCTGCCCGACGGCGTGCAGGCCAACGACTACGGCGGACAGCTCTACCTGTACGACCTGCAGAGCGGGACGCCGGAGCCCATCACGCGGGATTTCCGGCCCGACGTGGGC
>JALUJS010000583.1:1786-7194 GCA_027056825.1 Candidatus Krumholzibacteriia bacterium
CGGCGTCGAGTACACCGACCAGATCGTCCTGCCGCGGTCGGGCCGGTTCGCCGCAGCCCGCGGCACCGACGCCAACCGGCCGAACCGGGTCTTTGCCGTGGACCTGAAGAAGAACCGCGCCCGGGAACTGCTGGATCCGGGTGCTGACCGGTACCGGGACATCCGTTTCGGCAAGGTCGAGCAGTGGATCGCCGCCCTGCCCTCGGGCGAGGATCTGGACGGGTTCATCTACTACCCGCCCGGCTTCGATCCCGGCCGCAAGTACCCGGTGATCGTGTACTACTACGGCGGCACCAGCCCGGTGACCCGCGACTTCGGCGGCCGCTACCCCAAGAACATATGGGCGGGCCAGGGTTACGTGGTGTACGTGCCCGAACCCAGCGGCGCCACCGGCTACGGACAGGAGTTCGCCGCCCGCCACGTGAACGACTGGGGCCAGCGCACCGCCGGCGAGGTGATCGGCGCGGCCAAGAAACTGGCCGAAACCTTCGCCTGGGTGGACCGGGACCACATGGGCTGCATCGGGGCCAGCTACGGCGGGTTCCTCACCGAGTACATCATCACGCAAACGGACATGTTCGCCTGCGCGGTGAGCCACGCTGGCATCTCCGACATCACCAGCTACTGGGGCGGCGGCCTGTGGGGCTACGCCTACGGCGCGCGCGCCCTGGCCGGAACCTTCCCCTGGAGCGACCGCGACCTCTACGTGGGCCAGAGTCCGGTGTACTCCGCCGACCGGATCACCACACCGCTGCTGCTGGTCCACGGCGACGCCGACGTCAACGTGCCGCCGGGCGAGAGCGACCAGCTCTTCACCGCGCTGAAGCTGCTGGGCAAGGATGTGGAGTACGTGCGCATCAAGGGCCAGGACCACCACATCCTGGACCACGAGCAGCGCATCATCTGGAACGACACGATCCTGGCCTACTTCGCGCGGTACCTGAAAGAGCGGCTGGCCTGGTGGGACGCGCTGTATCCGGCGCCCACGGACTGGCGTTGAGGTCGATCGTGCCGGATCAGCCCCGGCGGTCGCACACCACCCGGTTGCGGCCGCCGTTCTTGGCCCGGTAGAGCGACCGGTCCGCGCGGCCGATCAGGTCGGCAGCCAGTTCGGGCGCCGTGGCGTCGGGATCGGGATTCGCCGTGGTGGCCACCCCGACACTCACCGTCAGGGGCCGGGCAAGATCCGTCACCGCGGCGACCCCCAGGCGGATGCGTTCGGCCAGCTCGCGGGCTCCGTCCTGATCGGTTCCCGGCAGAACCAGCATGAACTCCTCGCCGCCATAGCGGGCGGCGATGTCCGATCGTCGCGCCGCATCCTTCATGACCTCGCCGACCCGGCGCAGGGCCTCGTCCCCGGCCTGGTGCCCGGCGGCATCGTTGAATTCCTTGAAGTGGTCGACATCCAGCAACAGCAGGGACACCGCCGCATTGTCCCGGCGGGCCAGCCTCAGCAGCATTTCCAGATGCGAAAACAGCGCCCGGCGGTTGAACAGGCCGGTCAAATCGTCGGTGAAGGCCTGGTCCGACAGCGTGCGGTTGGCGACCTCCAGGCGCTGGGTGTAGTCCTGGACTTCCCGTTCAAACTGTTCCTGGCGGCTGCGGTCCAGGATCGTGCAGAGGGTAAAGGAGCCGTACGGGGTCTCCACCGTATTCAGCCCGACCTCGACGGGGATCCGCCGGCCGCTGCTGTGAAGGCCGTGGAGCAGGCGGCCCCGGCCCATGGCGCGCCCGCCGCCCTCGGCGGCGAACCCGGCACGGTGACCGGCATGTTCGGCGCGGACCGCCACAGGCACCAGCATCTCCACCGCCGACCCGAACAGATCCGGGTACCGGTAGCCGAACAGCTCCTGGGCCGCGGAGTTGGCATAGGTGATCAGCCCCCGGTCATCGATCATGAGCATGGCCGCCGGGGACGCCTCCACCCCCAGCCGGAAACTCTGCTCGGCCTTTTGCAACCGTTCCTGGCTTTGGTGGCGCTGGATCTCCACCGCCAGCCAGGAGGCCATGAGTCCCAGCAGATCCAGGTCCTTGTCCGGAATGTCCGGGCGGGCGTGACGGCTCGAGAAGCTCAGGGTGCCGTAGACCTCGCCATCCACCACGACGGGGGCCCCGAGGTAGGACTCGATGCCCCAACGGATCCGGCCGGGATGATTCCGGTTCCGGGACGCCGACAGGGCGCCGCATCCCACCGGCCCCCCTTGTTGAAGGGCCAGATCGGCCAGGGTGTCGGACACCGGAATGCTTTGGCCGACTTCCAGCGGCAGCGGCTCCCCGGAGTGCAGATGCTCCAGGATGAACTCACCGTCGCTGACGCAGGCCTGGATCCCGATCTCCATGCCGAAATGTTCGCAGCCAACCTGCAGCAGGCTGGACATCTGGCGCGCAAATCCCAGGGAAAATTCCGTGGAAATCTCGTATAGACGGCGCATGACGCGCTCGTGGCTGGACGCCTCCATGGCGAAACCATCTCCCTCCCGAAATGATCGCCCCCAAACGGTTTTCGCATGAAACCCGGGCCAGTGAATCGCCGAGCGGTTCAATGGTCCGGGTCGGGCATGATAATAGGAAAGCGCGGCTGGTCGCGCCAATCTCAATGATGATGGATCAGGGCTCCCCGGTCTCGAAATCCTCGCGCACGAGCACCAGCACCGCCGAGTTGGGCACGATGAGGTAGTTCTTCTTCTCGAAGGTGATCTCCACGGCCGCCTTTTTCAGGAAAAGGCAGTAGTCGCCCTCCTGGGCCTGCATGGGCACGTAACGGACGTTCTGGGCGTCCATGTCGAAGAGGTTCTCCTCGTCGTCCACGGCCGTGGCCACGGGCAGACCCGGGCCCACGCTCACCACCCAGCCTCCGCGCGCCTGGCGGGCGGCCACCGCCGTCTGGGGCAGGTACAGGCCGGCGTGGGTGCGTTCCTCGCCCTCTTCCGGACGCACCAGCAGCCGGTCGCCGACCACGATGAGCTTCTTGCGCAAGGGTGACATGTCGAAACCTCCGGCCGGGTCAGCGCAGGTGCGCGCCGCCGTCGATGCAGATCGATTGTCCGGTCACCGCCGGACAGCCCAGGAAAAACAGCATGCCCGACGCCACGTCGTCCAGCGTGGGAAACCGCCGCGTGGGCAGGGCCTCGCGGGGCACGTGTTCATAGTCGCCGCCTGCGACCTCGATTTCCGGCGCCAGCACCGGGCCCAGCAGCAGCTCGTTGACCCGCACCCGTGGAGCCAAGCCGGCGGCCAGGCTGCGGGTCAGATCGTGCAGTCCCATCTTGCTCATGGTGTAGGCCAGGTAGTCGGGGTCCTGGCCCAGGACCCGGATGTCCCCGATGTTGACGACATCACCCGCGGCTCCCTCCGGCAACCGGCGCGCCAACCCCCGGGCCAGCAACAACGGCGCGCGCAGGTTCACCGCCTGGAAGCGGTCCCAGTCCGCGGACGTGACCGCCGCCACGCCGCCGGGTCCGAAGATGGAGGCGTTGTTGATGAGGATGTCCACCGGCGCCGCCGCTGTTTCGGCCGCGCGGTCGATCAGCTCCGCGGCCGCCCCCGCGTCTTCCAGGTCCCCCTGCACAAGGTGTGCGGAGACGCCCAGGGCCGCGATATCCCCGGCCGTGGCCGCGGCCTCCTGTTCCGAGGCGCGGTAGTGGACGATCACCGTCGCCCCCTCGTGGGCCAGGGCCAGGGCCAGGTGCCGCCCGATGCGCCGGGACGCCCCGGTGACCAGGGCCGTGCGTCCGGACAGGAATCCCCGCGGCGGACGGAATCCGCCGGTGTCGGCGTCGGTGGTACGGTCCATGGTCATGGGGCGTCCTTTGCGATCTTGAGGGTCACCACGATGGCCCCCGCGCCGCCCCAGCGGCCCGGGGCCTCGCGCCAGCTTGCCACCAGGCCCTGGTGCGATCCGCACCAGCTGCGGACCTCCGGCCCCAGCACGGGAATACCGCCGACGCTTCGGGTGCCCTTGCCGTGAACCACCAGCACCTCACGCACGCCGCGGCTGGCGTAGCCCCGCAACTGCTGCTCCAGGCGGCGCAGGGCCTCGTCCAGGGTGAGCTTGCGCAGCAGGATCTCCGGCGGAGCGTCCGGCGCGCGGGCGGGGCGGTCCTCCGCCCACTCCTGCTCCGCGTCATAGCGGATGGACCGGCGTTTGCCGCGCCGCTTGCCACCCTGACCGCCGGGACCGGGTCGTCTGCTTTTGCCGCGGACCATGAAGCTCCTCACTCCTTCGCCTGGGAATCCCCGGGGTCCGGATACAGCCACACCAGGGTGGCCCCCCAGGAGCCCGCGTCGTGTCCGGCCAGACGGAATTCCCTGACGGCCGGGTGCCGCTCAAGGATAGCATGGACGATGGTCCGCAGCACGCCCGCCCCCTTGCCGTGGATGATCCGCAACTCCAGCACCCCCGCCTCGCGGCAGGCGGCGATGTAGTCGGGCACCAGCTCCTTCACGTCCCGGGGGTGGAACATGTGCAGGTCCAGGACTCCGTCCAGGGGCACGGGCGCGGCCTCGTCGCCATTGGATGGGTCGTAAGTGTCGGTCATGGCCCCATCATAGGACCAGGACCGGGACGGTGGCAAAATATTCGCGGAGTTCAGCGCTTCAAATCGTGGAAAGTCAGGCGCAGCAGGAGCAGGCACCGCGCGGTCAGCCCCCACAGGATAGCCAGGGCGACAGCACCCAGCGCCAGGGTCGCGCCGGGCCCGTGCGCGCCGGAGAACAGATCCAGGCGTCGGTGCAGGGTCGTGATCACACCCCCGCCGATCAGGACCAGGAAGGCGGCGTTGGCCAGGCGCAGGAATCCCGTCACCAGGCGCAGCCTCAAGGTCGCGCCCACCGGAACCGGGCGGTCCAGGCCGGAAATGCCCAGGGCGTCGCAGACCAGCCAGTAGCCGTCGCTGCGAATGAAGGGCCACAGGCTCCAGGTCATCGCCAGGCCGGCCGAGACCGCCGCCAGGTCCAGGCCCGCCCTGACCTCCGGCGGCAATCCCCTGACCTGCGCGGCGGTGCGGTACAGTCCCGCCGCAGCCAACTGGAAGACCGGGCCCGCCGCGTTGACCCGGATCCGCCGCCCGCGCGACAGCAGCGCCACGGGCGTGACATCCACGAAGAACACCGGCAGGACCGCCAGCATGCCCACCCCCATGCCGCCGGGTCGGTATCCGGCCGCACGCAGGGCCGAAGCATGGCCCAGCTCGTGCCACAGGGCGCTGAGAACCAGCAGGCATATCCCCATGGCAAGGCGGTATTCCCCCACCGGCGCCGCGGATGCATCCGGCAGGGTCGGCCGGCCGGGCAGGCACATCCCCGCCATCCCCACCAGACCCAGCAGCGCCAGGCCCCGCGGGTCGGCCAGCAGGGAGCACCGCCGCGCCAGCGGTTCGACCACGCGGGCCGGAACCAGCGGCAACTTC
>JALUJS010000584.1 GCA_027056825.1 Candidatus Krumholzibacteriia bacterium
CCAGGAGTTCGCGCACCACGGCGGCGAAGCGCCCGTCGAGGGACTCGCCCACTCCGGCGAGGGTCCGGGCCTCCTGGGAGAAGACCTCCCGGCCCATGGCGATCACGGCGGTCTCGTCGGCGGCCGCGGCCCTGGCGTCGGCTTCGGACATCATGGCATCACTCCGTTTCGTCGCTGGACAGGTCCCGGCCCGAGGGTTTCCAGCGGGGATCCTGCAGGCGTCCCAGGGCCGTGCCCAGCAGACCGCGGCCGCGCAGCACCAGGTCGGCGACCTCGCGCACCGCACCCGCGCCGCCGGCGGCGGAGGCGATATAGCGGCACGTGTCGCGAACCACCTCCGGGGCTTCGCGGACGGTCACCGGCAATCCCACCCGGACCATGGCCGCCATGTCGATCAGGTCGTCGCCCATGTACAGGGTCCGCTCGGCCCGGGCGCCCGTCTCGGCGAGGATCTCCTCCAGGGCCGCCGCCTTGTCGAAGCGTCCCAGCTTGACGGCTTCGAAATGCAGCTCCCCGGCGCGGCGGGCCACGATATCGCTGTTGCGGCCGGTCAGCACGGCGCGCTGGACTTCGGCCGCCCGCAGCAGCACCAGGCCCAGGCCGTCGTGGGCGTTGAAGACCTTGCGGGACTCGCCCCGGGGGCCGTAGACCAGGCGCCCGTCGGTCAGCACCCCGTCGGCGTCCAGGACCACCAGTTCCACCGCGGCGAAGGCCGCGGCGAGTTCCTCGCCCACGGCCCTGCGCACCTCGGCCCGCTCCTGCTCGGGGGTCACGGGATACCACGCGGGAATGACGTTGATCATCAGGAGCGATCCTCCTGCTCCAGGTAGAGGTTGCGCCAGGCGGCGAGGTCGCGCACCAGGCCGGCGAACGCCTCCAGGGGTAGCTGGCTCCCGCTGTCGCTCAGGGCGCGGGCGGGTTCGGGGTGGACCTCCAGGAAGAGGATGTCCGCGCCGGCGGCCAGCCCGCAACGGGCCAGCAGCGGGATCAATTCGGGCCGCCCGCCGGTGGTCGTGCCGGTGGAACCGGGCGTCTGCACCGAGTGGGTGGCGTCGAAGACCACCGGCACGCCCAATTGCCGCATGACCGCCACCGAGCGGTAGTCCACAACCAGGTCCCGGTAGCCGAAGAAGGCCCCGCGCTCGGTGAGCGTGACGCGTCCGCAACCGGCCGCACGCAGTTTGTCCACCACGTGGCCCATGTCCTGCGGGGCCAGGAACTGGCCCTTCTTGACGTTGACCACGCGACCGGTGGCCCCGGCCGCCTCCAGCAGCGAACTCTGGCGGCACATGAAGGCCGGGATCTGCAGGATCTCCGCCACCTCCGCCACCGGGGCGGCCTCCTGCGGATGATGGATATCCGTCAGGACGGGCACCCCCACCTCGCGGCCGATCCTTTCCAGCAGGCGCAGGCCGTCCTCCAGCCCCGGGCCCCGGTAGGACGCGCCGCTGGTGCGGTTGTCCTTGGTGTAGCTGGATTTGAAACAGTAGCCCAGGCCCAGTTCCCCGCACACGCCGGCCAGGGCCTCGGCCACCGCCAGCATCTCGTCCGCGGCCTCGAGGACGCACGGCCCGGCGATGATGTACAGGGGGCGCCCCCGGCCGGCCCGGACGCCCGCGATCTCCACGATACCCCTGCCGGTCGCGTCGCTCACGCCGTGCCCTCCCGTGTGATGCGGCCGGCCTCCTGCTCCTGGTGGTCCAGGGCGGCGGCCACGAACTCGCGGAACAGCGGATGCGGCCGGCCCGGCCGGGACTTCAGCTCGGGATGAAACTGGACGGCGATGAAGAAGGGATGGCCGGGCAACTCGACGATCTCCACCAGCGCGCCGTCGGGCGAAGTGCCCGAAAAGACCACCCCCGCGGCTTCGAACCGCTCGCGGTAGTCGTTGTTGACCTCGTAACGGTGACGGTGGCGCTCGCTGATCTCCCGCTCGCGGTAGCATTTCTCGGCCAGGCTGCCTTCGGCCAGCACGCAGGGATACGCGCCCAGGCGCATGGTGCCGCCAAGGTTGGTGACCCCCTTCTGCTTCTCCATCAGGTGGATCACCGGGTGCGGCGAGGCGGGGTCGAACTCCGCGCTGCCGGCCTTCTCCAGGCCCACCACGTCGCGCCCGATCTCGATCATGGCGCAC
>JALUJS010000585.1 GCA_027056825.1 Candidatus Krumholzibacteriia bacterium
CCGCGGTCATGCACTGCGGGTCCACCAACACCACGTCCACGGCCTCGCTGCCCGCGGCGTTGTTGAACAGGTCCTCCATGGGATACATCCGGTGCCCCATGTACTGGAGGATGGTCGCCACCCACTCACGCCGGGCGTCGTCGGTGGTCACCACGCAGCAGGTGTGGGGAGTCTGCGCCGCGGTCTCCGCGGCCGGTGCGGTCGAGGCCCCGGAGATGTGCAGGAAGGTGGACATGTCCCGGATCTTGGTATCCATGCCCTGCAGGGCCAGCAGCACCTGGTCCATGGAGACTCCCGCCGCGTCCAGCAGCATTTCCAGGTCCTGTTCCGTCGCGGCGGCCTCGAAGCCGCCCCCGTGGACGCAGGCCAGCACATCCGCCAGGGCCACCAGCGTGGTCAGGGGCTGGTCGGGCTGGGTCGCCTTGGCGATGTCGTGGTGGTAGCGCGCGGCCTTGCTGAAATCAGTGGGCAGCTCCCAGAACTTCAGCAGTCCCTGGCCCACCTGGGCGTGCGTCATCCCGCACATCTCCAGTTCGGCCTCCAGGCGGTTCCGTTCGGGGTCCTCCAGGATCGGACCGTAGATGTCCGGGACGGCCGCGGCCAGGACGTAGGCGCCGATGTCATGCATCAGCCCGGCCAGGAACGCCTCCTCCGGATCGGTGCGGCGCTTGACGAACGGAGCGAGGATCTGGGCCGCCGCCCCGTTGGCCAGGGCGTGGGTCCAGAAGGTCCGCATGTCCAGATCGCCGCCCAGCTTCTGCAGGGCGGAGATGGAGCCGAACCCCAGGGCCAGGTTGCGCACCCCGGTGAATCCCAGCAACACCACCGCCCGGCTGACGGTGGTCACTTCCTGCTGGACGCCGTAGAAGGAGGAGTTGACGAGTTTGAGCACCTTGCCGGCCAGGGCCTGGTCGCTGGCCAGGATCTTCGAGACGTCCTGGGCGGACGAGTTTTCGTCCGCGATGACAAGCAGCAACTGCCTGGTCACTTCCGGCAACGGCGGCAGGTTGCGCATGACGGACTTGATGCGGGCCTGGATCAGCTCGATGGACATGCAGCCGGTTCTCCCCCAAGGGGTTGTGACGAGGCGTCGCGCGGGCCTCGCCGTTGGTGCTCCCGCTTGAGGTATCGTCCCGTTCGCGGGGGGCTTTAACCCGGATTGCCGTCGCCCCCGCCGGCGCCCGAGCCCGGTCCCCGCCGCAGCTTCGGACCGAACTTCTCGTGGACCGCATCCAGCACCCGGTCCAGGCGCCGGTGCCGCACGTCCTCCCGGTCGGAGCCGAAGAGGTCCTGCTGCACCACCGGGGGCGGTCCCAGGTGCGACGCCGTCACACCCAGCAGGCGCAGGGGGCGGCCGCGCCGGCCCAGCTTGTCCTCCAGGAGCCGGCGCGCCTCGCGGCGGATCCTCACCGAGGAATCCGTGGGGACGGCCAGGGTCACCGATCGGGTCAGGGTCGTGAAATCAGGGAAGCGGGCCTTGAGGGTGATGGTTCCCGCGGTCACACCCTGCAGGCGCAGGCGGTGGGCCACCTTGTCCGCCAGCATGTCGCAGACCGCGCACAGGTGCTCCCGGCCGGCGATGTCCTCGGCGAAGGTAACCTCGTTGCCGATGGACTTGGCCTCGCGCACCGGGATCACGGGCCGGTCGTCCTCGCCCCGGGCCAGCCGGCGCCAACGGGCGGCCTGGACTCCGAAGCGCGCCGACAGGACTTCCAGGGGAATGGCCAGCAGGTCCCCGATGGTGCGCACCCCGTGCAGGTGCAGCTGCCCGGCGGCGGCCTTGCCCACCCCCCACATGCGTTCCACCGGCAACCCGCGCAGCAGCGCCTCCGCCTTGTCCGGCGGAATCACCACGAACCCGTCGGGCTTGTCCAGGTCGCTGGCCAACTTGGCGAGGAACTTGTTGGCCGCGATGCCCACCGAGGCGGTCAGGCCCACCTCACCGGCGATGCGGTCCTTGATGCGGCGGCCGATGGTTACCGCGTCTCCATGCAGCCTGCGGCAACCGGTCACATCGAGGAAGGCCTCGTCGATGGACAGGGGCTCGACCAGGGGCGTGTAGTCGGCGAAGATCCGGAAGACGGCGGCGGAGGCTTCGGCGTACCGCTCGGGACGCGGCTTGAGGAAGACC
>JALUJS010000586.1 GCA_027056825.1 Candidatus Krumholzibacteriia bacterium
GCAGAGGCGCCCGCGGGCGCCTCTGCCGTCTTCGTGAGCCTGCCGGGGGAGACGCGGCCTCGCCCGGTGACGGTGGACTGGCGCGGCGCGCGGCCCGTGGTGCGCTGCCCGGCCGCCACCCGGGCCGGATTCGCCACCGTGACCGCCGGGCCCGACACCCTGGGCCAGGTGGCCCTGGGGGTGCCCGGAGTGGAATCGGGCCTCCGCCTGCAGGACCCCAAGGCCTGGGCCGCCCGCCTGACCGCCGCCGGCCTGACCGTGGCCGGGGACCTGACCGGGACGGCCGCCGCCCAGGCCGGCCGCCGGTTGCGCGGACTGGACCTGTCGCCCTGGTTTTTCCTGCTGACGGTGGCGGTCCTGCTGCTGGAACTGTGGGTGGGCCGCGGCGCCGGCGCGCCCGCGCGGGCCGGTTCCGGTTGATCATTACGGCTTTTCGTCTAGTTTTAGGGCAGGAGATTCAATAAGGAGCCCGCCCATGTGGAATTATTCCGACAAAGTCTTCGACCACTTCATGAACCCCCGCAACGTCGGCGAGGTCGAGAACCCCGACGGCGTGGGCGAGGTGGGATCCATGGCCTGCGGCGACGCCCTGCGCCTGTCGTTCCGCCTGGACGACCAGGGCCGCATCGCCGAGGCGAAATTCCAGACCTTCGGCTGCGGCAGCGCCATCGCCAGCAGCAGCGTCCTGACCGAGATGATCAAGGGCAAGACCCTCGAGGAAGCCGCGCGGATCACCAACGAGGACATCGCCCGGGAGTTGGACGGCCTGCCCCGCGAGAAGATGCACTGCTCGGTCATGGGCCGCGAAGCCCTCGAGGCGGCCATGGTCGACTACTACAAGCGGCAGGGCAAGAACGTGCCCTGCGACCTGCTGCACCGCGAGACCATCCTCTGCCACTGCTTCCAGGTCAGCAAGGACACCGTGCGCCAGGCCATCTACGACCACCGCCTGCGCGAGATCGAGGACGTGACCAACTACACCAAGGCTGGCGGCGGCTGCACCGACTGCCACCACGACATCGCCGACATGCTGCGCGACTGCTGGGACAGGATCGAGCGTGGCGAGGCTCCGCCGCCCAAGGGCCTAGTCGAACTTTCGCCCCTTGCTGACGGCCCGTCCCCGGAGGCCGCCACCGGTGAGGCCGGATCGGGAGCGGCGGAGGACCCGCGCGCGGCCCGCATCCGTGAGGTCCTGGAGCACGAGATCGCCCCGGGCCTGCGCAACGACGGCGGGGACATCGAGTTCGTGCGCCTGCAGGACAACCGGGTCTTCGTGCGGCTGACCGGGGCCTGCGCCGCCTGCCGCGCCTCCGAAGCCACCATCAAGGGCTTCGTCGAATCCCAGCTCCACGAATTCGTGGACGACACGCTGGAAGTGATCGAGGTGAACAACTGATGAGCGACCGGAACCGGAAATTCAGCCTCACCGAGGGCCTGCCGCCCCGCCCTGGAAAGGGCATCTACTTCGACAACAACGCCACCACGCCCGTGGCCCCCGAAGTGGTGGAGAAGGTCGTTCCCCTGCTGCGCGAGACTTTCGGCAACCCCTCGAGCATGCATTCCTTCGGGGCCGCCGCCGGGGCCGAGGTGGCCGCGGCCCGCGAAAAGGTCGCCGCCCTGCTGGGCGCGGACAGCCCCGGCGAGATCGTCTTTACCAGCGGCGGGTCCGAGAGCGACAACCTGGCCATCGTCGGCACCCTGCACGCCTACCCGGACAAGCGCCACATCGTGACCACCAGCGTGGAGCACCCGGCGGTCCTGGGCCTGTGCCGCGACCTGGAGAAGCGGCAGGGCTACGAGGTGACCTACCTGGGCGTGGACGGCGAGGGCCTGCTGGACCTGGAGGAACTGCGGGCGGCCATCCGCGACGATACCGCCATCGTTTCGGTCATGATGGCCAACAACGAGACCGGCGTGTTGTTCGACAGCGAGGCCGTAGGACAGATCGTCAAGGAAAAGGGCGCGGTCTTCCACGTGGACGCGGTGCAGGCCGCGGGCAAGTTGCCTCTGGACGTAAAGAACAGCCCCATCGACCTGCTTTCCATCTCCGGCCACAAGCTGCACGCGCCCAAGGGTGTCGGCGCCCTGTACGTGCGGCGCGGCACCAAGCTGCGCCCCCTGATCCAGG
>JALUJS010000587.1 GCA_027056825.1 Candidatus Krumholzibacteriia bacterium
CAACCGGGGCTCCCGTGGTCTGCTCCCGCGTGGTCTACCGGATCATTTGGCCAGCACCATCTTGAAGGTCGTGCGGGCGGTCGCGTCCTTGAGCCGCGCGAAGTACACGCCGCTGGCCGCGGCCGCGCCGTGGGCGTCGCGTCCGTCCCAGGTCACCCGGTGGCGGCCGGCCTCCAGCGAAGCGTCGACCAGGGTGCGCACCCGGCGCCCCCTGACGTCGAAGACCGCCAGCGACACCGGACCCGAACGGGGCACATCGAAGCTGATGACCGTGGTGGGGTTGAACGGGTTGGGCGCTACCTGCGTGATGGCCAGGGCCCGCGGCAGATCCAGGTCCGGCACCGGGGAAATCCCCCCCGCGTCGAAGGCGGCAGCCGGTGAGTACCCGCCGCCGTGGCCGGCCGCATCCACCGCCGCTACCAGGAAGTAGCCCGCCGGCAGGGTCGTGCTGACGGTGCAGGCCGCCGCCGGGTGGGGAATCGTGCGCAGGACCTTCTCGGCCGCCGGCGTGAACACCGCCGCCGAATCACAGTAGACCACGTAGTGGGAAAGGTCGGCCTCGGAGCCGGGGGTCCAGTCCAGGCGCCAGGACCCGGAGCCCAGGCCGGAAACCGTCAGGTCGGGCACCCGCGCGGGCGCGACGAAATCGGCGCCCGGACCACCGCAGAGGCCGACATCGGCGCGTGAACCGTCGGGATCGGCGCAGGCCGGATCGGGATCCCCCGCGTCCACGCAGGGCGAACCCGACGCCAGGCCGTAGTCCCCGGCCGCAGCGTCCACGAAGAGCGGGTCGCAGGACAGGTCGTGGACTCCCGGGGTGGTTGACACGTAGTCCGAGCCGGTGTTGCCCCACACGTCGTTGTAATCGGCGGTGAAGGCTGCTCCGCCGCCCAGCAGGCCACCCCCGGCGTTGCCGGTGACGATGCAGTCGCGCACCACCAGGCCCACGTCGCTGCTGGCCATCAGCCCGCCGACCAGTCCCGCGGAATTGCCCGTGAAAAGGCAGGAGCCGATGGCCCCCGAGCAGCCCGAGGCAGACAGCCCGCCGCCAAGGCTCGCACCGGTGTTGCCGCTGAAACGGACGTTCTGCAGATCCAGGTCCGTCCCGCCGACCTCCAGGCCCGCACCGTAACCGGTGCCCGTGCTGTTGTCGGCGACCACGCAGCGGAGCATGGCGAGGGAACCGGTGACGACCTCCAGGCCGCCTCCCCCCTGCAGCGCCGAGGCGCCGGTCACCGCGCAGTCCGTCATATCGGTCACGCAGGTATCCAGGGCCACGGCTCCTCCCCGGTAGGCGGCGGTGCCTCCGGTAAAGGCCGCCCCGTCGATATGGAGCGTGGCCCCGCGGCCGTAGAGATGGCTGCCCACGTTGCTCTCCTGGCTGCCCAGCAGGGTGTTGCCGTCGAAGGTGCAGTCGCTGATGGTGACGTCGGCGCCCTCATAGACCGCCACCGCCCCGCCGCGGCCCGCGGCATTGCTGGTGAAGGTGCAATGCGCGACGACCGGGGAGCCCCCCACGAAGCAGAGCGCGCCGCCGGAACTGTTGCCCCCGGTGCTACCGGCCTGGTTCCCGGTGAACACGCAGTTGGTGATGGTCGGCGAGGCCCCGATGCCGTAGACGGCCGCGCCGTGCTGGCCGCTCTCGGGCTCGGAGTAGGTGCCGGCGTAACAGTCATGGAACACGAAGCGGTCCACCGCACCCAGGTCCCCGCTGTCGGGATAGAAACGCAGGGCGGAGGTCCCTCCCTGCAGGCGGGTCGGGTGCGCGTCGATATCCTGCGCCGTGAAGGCCGGGTCCCAGGAACCCCGCAGGCACACGGTGGAGGAAATGGCCACCGATTCCACGTAGTCTCCCCCGGCCACCAGGACGGTGTCGATGCCGGTGCAGACGTTCACGGCGTCGGCGATGGTGTGGGCCGCCGTCGCGGGACTCTCGTAGGGAGGCGTGGCGCTGCCGGCCGCCGAAACGTAGCGGGTCTTGTGGCCGATGATCCGCAGGGGTTGGGCGTTGAACCCGTATCCCTGCAGGGGGTCGCCCGCAGCGGCCACCACCAGGCTGGCCCGGTCGGTGCCGCTGTTGGGAATGGTCACGGTGTAGCTGCCCGTGTTGGCCACATCCAGGGCCAGG
>JALUJS010000588.1 GCA_027056825.1 Candidatus Krumholzibacteriia bacterium
CCCTGGAAGTGTGTTCCAACTGCCACCCGTTCTTCACCGGCAAGCAGAAGATCGTCGATACCGCGGGTCGCGTGGACAAGTTCCGCCAGAAGTACGGCATGAAATAACGCCGATGTTCGGCGTGTTCGCACCGCAACGGGCGCCTGTCACAGGCGCCCGTTTTCATTTGGGCCCGCTCATCACCCTCGTGGTCCTGCTGGCGACGGGCACGGCGCACGCCGCCGCGCCGACCTGTCAGCCAGCACGCTTCGATGCCGAGGTCAGCGTACGCCAGGTGTACGACGGCGACACGGTGGCCCTGGACGATGGCCGCCGCCTGCGCTTCATCGGCATCAATACCCCCGAGCGTGGTCGCCGCGAGCGTCCCGCCGAACCGCTGGCCGAGGCGGCGCGCCGTTTCCTGACCACCCGCCTGCCACCGGGCACGCGGCTGCGCCTGCACTACGACGCCGATCGCGAGGACCGCTACCACCGCCTGCTGGCCCACCCATTTCTACTCGACGGCACCAACCTTAGCGCGGCCCTCATCGAGGCAGGACTGGGCTTTGCCATCGTCGTGCCACCCAACGCCGACTTCATCGATTGCTATGCTGCCGCCGAGGCCCGCGCGCGCGCCGCCGGGCGCGGCGTATGGGCCGAGCCGTATTACGCCCCCCGCGAGGCAGGCACGCTCGTGCCCGCCGATGCCGGCTTCCGGCGCCTTACCGGCACCGTGCAGAAGCTGGGCTATGGCCGCAGCAGCTTCTATCTGGATCTGGCCCCCGGCGTCGCCATACGTCTGCACGCCCGCGACCAGATCTACTTTCAGGGTTTTGCGCTGGAATCGCTGGTTGGTCGTAGCGTGACGGTGCGCGGCTGGCTGCGCCAGTACAAAGGGCGTTGGCGCATGCCCCTGCGCCACCCCGCCATGCTGGAGACACCCCCGGCGCGGGAAAAGCCGTCGCTATCGGAGTAAGATGACGGCCCACGCAGGAGATGACAGCGCCCATGTCCGACAAGAAACAGAAAGACCCTCGCCAGACCGCCCTCGACTACCACGCACAACCCGTCCCGGGAAAGATCGCCACCGCCCTGACCAAGCCCTTCGCCACCCAGCAGGAACTGAGCCTGGCCTATACGCCGGGGGTAGCCGAACCGGTGCGCGAGATCGCCCGCGACCCGGCCGAGGCCTATCGCTATACCGGCAAGGGTAACCTGGTGGCGGTGATCACCGACGGCAGCGCCGTGCTGGGGCTGGGCAACGTCGGCGCGCTGGCCGGCAAACCGGTCATGGAAGGCAAGGCGGTGCTGTTCAAGCGTTTCGCCGACATCGATGTCTTCGACATCGAGGTGGATGCCCCCTCACCCGAAGATTTCATCGAGACCGTTGCCAACATTGCGCCCACCTTCGGTGGTATCAACCTGGAAGACATCGCCGCGCCACACTGCTTTGCCATCGAGGCGGAACTCAAGGCCCGCCTGGATATCCCGGTGTTCCACGACGATCAGCACGGCACCGCCATCATCATCCTCGCCGGCCTGCTCAATGCCCTGCGTGTGCAGGACAAGGAACTGGGCGAGGTGCGCGTGGTATGCCTTGGGGCCGGTGCCGCAGCGGTGGCCTCCATGCGCCTGCTCAGGGAACTGGGTGTCAGTGACGCACAGATCACCATGGTCGATCGCCAGGGCGTCATTCATGCCGGGCGCGCCGATCTCAATCCCTACAAGCAGGAATTCGCCCGCGAGACCGGGCGGCGCACGCTGGCCGACGCCCTGGCCGGCGCCGACGTGCTGGTGGGCGTTTCCGGCCCGCGCCTGGTGACGGCGGACATGGTCAGGAGCATGGCGTCCCGGCCGGTGATCTTCGCCCTCTCCAACCCCGATCCCGAAATCGATCCGGCCACTGCCCATGCCGTGCGCGATGATCTCGTCATGGCCACCGGGCGCAGCGACTATCCCAACCAGGTGAACAACGTGCTGGGCTTTCCGTTCATCTTCCGTGGCGCGCTGGACGTGGCGGCCAGCGCCATCAACACCGAAATGGAACTGGCGGCGGTGCACGCCCTCGCCAGGCTCACTCACGAGCCCGTGCCCGATGAGGTGTTACATGCCTATGGCCTGGATGCGCTGAGCTTCGGCCCCGACT
>JALUJS010000589.1 GCA_027056825.1 Candidatus Krumholzibacteriia bacterium
GCCTGCTTCTCGGCCTCCAGGGAGGCGGTGGCGGAGGCCTTCCGCGGTCCCATCGCCACCTACTTCCACGCCACCGCCTCCCTGGAGGCCGAGAAGCAGGCCGAGGTGCTGGCCCGGGTCTCGGGCCTGGTGGACCGGCTCCTGTGCGAGGAGGGGGACGAGGTGCGCGACGGCCAGCCGCTGCTGGTCATCGGTAACGACGAGTACCGCTTCAAGGTGCAGCAGGCCAAGGCCAGGGTGGCCAACCTGCAGGCCCGTTTCGACCGCCTGCGGGCCATGCTGGACGAGCAGCTGGTCACCCAGGAGGAATTCGAGGCCGCCCGCGCGGACCTGGAGAGCGCCAAGGCGGACGAGGGCCTGGCGGAGATGAACCTCTCGTACACCAAGGTCACCGCGCCGTTCGCCGGCCGCGTCACCGCGCGCATGGTGGACGTGGGCCAGAACGTGTCGGTGGGCACGCCCCTGGTGACCATCGCCGACTTCCATCCCCTGCTGGCGCGGGTCCATGTGCCCAGCCGCGAGTTCCACAAACTCCGCAAGGACCAGCCGGTGGAGCTGACCCTGGACAGCAGCGGCCGGGCCATCGCCGGGCGCATCAAGCTCATCAGCCCGGTCATCGATCCTGCCAGCGGGACCATCAAGCTGACCATCGAGATTCCCGAGTACCCGGCCGGCACGCGCCCGGGTGATTTCGCCGAGGTCAAGGTGGTGACCGAGCGCCGGCCCCAGGCCCTGCTGGTGCCGCGCGAGGCGGTGGTCACCGACCAGGGCGAGCAGGTGGTCTACCTGGTCGCCGAGGGGCCCGGGGGCGGGTCGCGCCTGGCCGCCGAACGCCGGGTGGTCGAGGTGGGCTTCACCGACGACGAGCATGCGGAGATCCTCCACGGGCTGACCGTCGGCGAGCGGGTCGTGGTCCGCGGCCAGCGCTCCCTGAAGCACGGCATGCCCGTCAAGGTGCTGCAGGATGAGCCGGATGCCGGGGGCGCCGAGGCCGGAGGCGCCGACGTCGTGGCGGGTTCGTGATGCGCGGACTCATCGCCCTTTCGGTGCGCCGCCGCGTCAGCGTCGTCATGGCCGCCCTGGCCGTGGTGGCCTTCGGTTGGGTGGGATACCAGCGGCTCTCCCTGGAGCTGTTCCCGGACATCGCCTATCCCTCGCTGACGGTGCAGACCGATTTTCCCGACACCGCTCCCCAGGAAGTGGAGAACCTGGTGACCAAGCCGGTGGAGGAAGCCGTGGGCGTGTTGCGCGGCCTGCGCACCATCCACTCGGTCTCCCGCGCCGGGGTCTCGGAGGTCACCCTGGAGTTCGCCTGGGGCACGGACATGGACCTGCTGTCCATGGAGGTGCGCGAGAAGCTGGACCGGCTGATCCTGCCGGCCGGGGCGGACGATCCGGTGGTCCTGCGCTTCGATCCCAGCCTCGATCCCATCATGCGCCTGGCCCTGTCCGGTCCCCAGGATCTGACGGTGCTGCGGCGTCTGGCCGACCGCCAGATCAAGCAGGACTTCGAGACCCTCAAGGGCGTGGCCTCGGCCCAGGTCAAGGGCGGCCTGGAGGAGGAGATCGAGATCCAGGTGGACCAGGACCGGCTGGCGGCCTTGGGAATCAGCCTGGACGAGGTGCGCCGGGCCGTGGGGGCAGGGAACATCAACCTGCCCGGCGGGGCGTTGCGCGGACAGGACAGCCAGTTCTTGATCCGCACGGTGAACGAGTACGACACCGTCGCGGAGATCGGCGAGATCATCGTCCGCAGGGAGGGCGACGCCTCGGTGCGCCTGAAGGAAGTGGCCGACGTGCGCCGGGGCCACAAGGAGCGCGACGAGATCACGCGCGTCAACGGGACCGAGTCCGTGGAGATCGCCCTGTTCAAGGAGGGCGACGCCAACACCGTGACCGTGGCCCGGGAGCTGGCCGACCGGCTGCAGGTCTGGCGGGAGGGCAAGCTGCCGCCGGGCATGACCCTGACGGTGCTCTTCGATCAGTCGCGGTTCATCGCCCGCGCCGTCAGCGAGGTGCGCAACGCCGCCCTGATCGGCGGCGTGCTGGCGGTCCTGGTGCTGCTGCTGTTCCTGCGCGATGTGCGGAGCACCCTGATCATCGCCACCAGCATCCCCCTGTCGGTGGTCGCCACCTTCATCGCCATGTACCGCATGGACATCAGCCTGAACATCATGTCCCTGGGCGGGTTGACCCTGGGCATCGGCATGCTGGTGGACAACTCCATCGTGGTGCTCGAATCCATCCACCGCAAACGGCAGCAGGGTCTCTCCAGGCCCGCCGCGGCCGTCGAGGGCGCCGCCGAAGTGGGCCCGGCGGTGGTGGCCTCGACCCTGACCACCGTGGCGGTGTTCCTGCCCATCGTGTTCGTCGAGGGCATCGCCGGGCAGCTCTTCAAGGACCAGGCCCTGACGGTGACCTTCAGCCTGCTGGCCTCGCTGGCGGTGGCCGTGACCCTGATCCCCATGCTCAGCGGCCTGGGGGGTGCGAAGGCCGAGGCCCTGGCCGCCGGCAGCATCGAGCCCCATGGTGGGTCCCACCTGGCCGACCCCGTCACAGGCGGCGATTTCACCCTGGGGTGGTTCTCCCGCTGGTACGACGGGCTCGTGCGGCGGGCCCTGGCGCGCCCCTGGTTGACCCTGCTGGTGGGCTTTCTCCTGTTTGGCGCGGCGGTGTGGAGTGGGCGCAACCTCGATACCCAGTTGATTCCGGATCTGGCCGAAGGCGAGTTCTTCTTCGAGGTGACCATGCCCGAGGGCACCTCCCTGGCCGGCACCGACCGCATGCTGCAGGTGATGGAAAAGGCCGCGGCCGCCGATCCGGCCGTCGAGCGCTATTACAGCACCGTGGGCAGCCGCCTGGTCTCCGGGGGAGCGACCCTGAACACCAAGGCCGAGAACCTGGGCCAGCTCAACGTGGTCCTGAAGAACCGCTCCGACCGCGCCCTGCAGACCAGGGTGGCCGACCGCATGCGCGCCGCCTTCAGCGACCTGCCGGACCTGCAGGCCCGCTTCGGCCAGCCGTCCTACTTCAGCATGAAGACCCCGGTGGAGGTCGTCATCTTCGGCGAGGACCTCGACCTGCTGCGCGACTACTCCCTGCAGGTGGTGGGCGACCTGGAGTCCATCCCCGGGCTGGTGGACGTGCGCTCCTCCCTGGAGGCGGGCAACCCCGAGCTGCAGGTGGTGTTCGACCGTGAAAAGCTGGCGGCCCTGGGCCTGGACATGGCCACCCTGTCGGAGACCCTGCGCGACCGCGTGCAGGGCGTGGTGCCCACGCGCTTCAAGGAGCAGGACCGGCAGATCGACATCCGCGTGCGCAACCGCGAGGACGAGCGCAACAGCGTCCGGGACATCCGCAACCTGGTGCTGCCGGGACCTGACGGGCGGCCGTTGCGCCTGTTGTCGGTGGCCAATGTGACCGAGGCGCGCGGCCCGGCGGAGATCCACCGCCTGCAGCAGCAGCGCGCCGCGGTGGTGACGGCGAACCTCGAAGGCCGCGGCCTGGGCGGGGCCATGGCCGACGTGGCGGCGGCCCTGGCGCAGGATCCGCCGCCGCAGGGCCTGGTCACCGAACTGGCCGGCCAAAAGGAGGAGATGCAGGTCAGCTTCCGCAGCCTGCTGTTCGCCATCGGGCTGGCGGTGTTCCTGGTCTACCTGGTCATGGCCGCCACCTTCGAGTCCTTCCTGCACCCGCTGCTGGTGATGTTCACCATTCCGCTGGCGCTGGTGGGCGTGGTGGCGGGGCTGCTGATCACCCGCACCGCCGTGTCGGTGATCGTGCTGATCGGCGTGGTGATGCTGGTGGGCATCGTGGTCAACAACGCCATCGTGCTCATCGACACCATCAACCGCCTGCGCCGCGAGGGCGTGGACAAGCGGACGGCGGTGATCCGCGCCGGACACATCCGCCTGCGGCCCATCCTCATGACGACCCTGACCACCATCCTGGGCCTGATGCCCATGGCCCTGAGCTGGGGCGAGGGCGCCGAACTGCGCACGCCGCTGGCGATCACCGTGGCCTCGGGCCTGGCCCTCAGCACCCTGCTGACCCTGGTGGTGATTCCGGCCGCGTACCAGGCCGTGCCCTCCCGGGTGGCCGTGGTGGAGGTCGGGGAGTCGTCCGGACGACGGAGCGATCCGACAGGAGACCGGCCGTGATGACCCTGCCCGAAATCGCCATCCGTCGCCCGGTGACCACCCTGATGATCATCATCTCCCTGGTGGTCCTGGGCGCGGTCGCCATGCTGCGCCTGCCGCTGGCCTTCATGCCGGATGTGCAGGAGCCCCAGCTCTTCGTGCAGCTGCCCTATCCCAACGCCGCGCCGGAGCAGGTCGAGCGCATGGTGGTCCGCCCGGTGGAGGACGCCCTGGGCGCGGTGGGTGGGCTGCAGAGCATGTGGTCGCGCTGCAGCAGCGATGGCGGCAACATCCGCCTGGGTTTCGACTGGGATACGGACATGCACCTGGCCCGGGTGGAGGTGTGGGAGCAGATCGACCGCATCCGGAGCGAGCTGCCCGACGACATGGGCGACATCCAGGTTTCGACGAGCTGGAACTCCCGCGACGCGGACATGCCCATCCTCGAGGGCCGGCTCAGCTCGACCATCGACCTGAGCAGCAGCTACGACCTGCTCGAACGCAAGATCATCAAGCCCCTGGAGCGGGTGCCGGGGGTGGCGCAGGTCCGCCTGGACGGGGTGAACCCGCGCGAGGTGCGGATCAACCTGCGCATCGAGGACCTGAACCGCCATAACATCGACGTCCGCGACGTGTGGCGGATCCTGAGCACGGGCAACTTCGACCAGTCCCTGGGCCGTATCACCGCCGGACCCACCCGCTATACCGTGCGCACCGTGGGCACCTTCGCGAACCTGGAGCAGATCCGTTCGCTGCCCCTGCGCGCGGACGGGCTGCGGTTGTCCGACGTGGCCGACGTGGTCTACCGCGAGCCGCCCCTGGAGTACGGCCGGCACTTGGACGGGCACTTCGCCGTGGGGGTGAGCGTCTCGCAGGAGTCCCAGGCCAACACCGTGACGGTGTGCGACGCCCTGGAGAAGGCCATCGCGAAGATGGACGACGACCCCGAACTGGAAGGGGTGAACTTCCTGATCTGGTTCAGCCAGGGCCGCGAGATCAAGAAGACGCTGCGCGACCTGGCCTTCACCGGCATCTTCGGCTCGATCCTGGCGGCGGTGGTGCTTTTCGTCTTCCTGCGCCGCGTCTCGACGACCCTGGTGGCCGTGGCCTGCATCCCCTTCAGCCTCATCGTGACCTGCGGGTTCATCTGGGCCCAGGGCCGGACCCTCAACACCCTGACCCTGCTGGGCCTGATCGTGGGCATCGGCATGCTGGTGGACAACGCCGTGGTGGTGATGGAGAACATCTTCCGCTACCGCGAGCAGGGCCTGGGCCTGCGCGAGGCGGCCCTGCGGGGATCGAAGGAGGTCACCGTGGCGGTGGTGGCAGCCACCCTGACCTCGGTGATCGTCTTCCTGCCCCTGATCTTCAACAAGCCCAGCGAGATGAACATCTACCTCAAGGAGCTGGGCGTCACCGTCTGCCTGACCCTGTTGGCGTCGCTGTTCATCAGCCAGACCCTCATCCCCCTGGCCACCTCGAAATACATCCGCTCGCGTCCGCGCGCGAAGGCGCGCTGGATGATCCGGCTGGAGGAACGCTACCACGGGGTGCTGCGTTTCGTGCTGGCCCACCGCTGGGCGGCGGCCCTGGGCGGGGTGCTGGTGGTGGCCTCGGCCGTGTTTCCCGTCCGGCACGTGGACATGAACTTCGACGCCAGCCAGAGCGAGCTGTTCGTGCAGATCCGCTACCGTTTCAGCGAGGACCTCTCCCTCGAGGCCCGGGAGAAGGTGGTGTCGCAGGTCGAGCAGGCCATCGAGCCGCACCGCCGGGAGCTGCACGCCAAGTCCGTCTACAGCTTCTGGAGCGACCGCTTCACCCTGACGCGGGTGTACCTGAAGGACGGGGAGGCCAGCGAGGAGAACATCGCCGCGGTGCGGGCGAAGCTGCCCGGGATCCTGCCGGAGATCCCCGGCGTGAGCATCCGGGTGCAGGAGAACCGCCAGGGCTGGATGCGCCACATGGGCGGCCATCGCGTGGCCTTCCAGATCGTGGGCGAGGACACCGGCGTGCTGTTGCGCCTGGCCGAGGAGGCCATGCAGCGGATCGAGGCCGTGCCCGGTTTGAGCAACGTGGAGACCCGGCGCCAGGAGGCCCAGCAGGAGCTGCACGTCGAGCCCGACCGCGACCTGATCTCGCGCTACCGGGTGCAGCCCGAGCAGGTGGGACAGGTCATCGGGTTGACCTTCCGCGGGCGCAGGCTGCAGCGCTACCGCACCCCCGAAGGCGAACGCGAGATGCGGCTGACCCTGGACGAGCAGCAGACCGAGAGCCTGGCCCAGCTGCAGAACCTGCCCCTGGTGGCGGCCGACGGCCAGGAGGTGCCCCTGTCCTCGGTGGCCCGCCTGGAGACCCGGCCCGGCCGCGAATCCATCGAACGGGACAACCGCCGCACCAGCGTGTGGGTCAGCGCCCGCTACGCCGAGGGCACGCGCGAGGACTACATCCCCAGGGTCAAGGCCGCCCTGGAGGGCATGGAGTTTCCCTATGGCTACTCCTGGACCTTCGGCAAGTGGCAGGAGCGGCAGAAGGAGCAGTCGCAGGAATTCCTGACCAACCTGGAGCTGGCCCTGCTGCTGATCTTCGCGGTGATGGCGGGCCTGTTCGAATCGGTGCGCCAGGCCATCGCCCTGATGATCTCCCTGCCGTTCGCCGTGGCCGGCGCGGCCTGGACCCTGTACTTCACCGGCACCGACTTCGACCAGCCGGCCGCCATCGGCCTGCTGCTGCTGATCGGCATCGTGGTCAACAACGGCATCGTCATGCTCGAGCACATCAACGGCTACCGGCGCGGCGGCATGCCCCGCACCGAGGCCATGCTGCGCGGCGGCCGCGAGCGTCTCAGGCCCATCCTCATGACCGCCCTGACCACCCTCATCGGCCTGGTGCCCATCGTGATCCAGAAGCCGTCGCTGGGCGGGGTGTACTACTACTCCATGGCCCTGGTGATCATGGGCGGCCTGCTGGTCAGCACCTTCCTGACTTCCCTCCTGCTGCCCGCCATGGCATCCTTGTCC
>JALUJS010000590.1 GCA_027056825.1 Candidatus Krumholzibacteriia bacterium
TATAATTCGCAATAATTCTTCGGAACCCCCCCCACACCGCCGGGGTTTCATGACGGTCCCTTTAGACATCAAGGATTCCTGTCGGGACAGGAAGGTGAAAAAACGATGCTGACAAGCAACGGATTTGCGCGCGTGCGGCTCTTGGCATTCCTGCTGGCCCTCCTGGTCATGCTTGCTGCCGCGGCCGCGACGGCCGCGGACAGAAGCGCGGACAAAGGCCATTGGAAGAACGTCCACCTGGTGTACACCACCGACATCAAGGGCAAGATCGAGCCCTGCGGGTGAAAGTCCCATCAGCGTGGCGGGCTGGCCCGGAGGGTCAGCTTCTTGGACGGATTATGGGACAAGGGTGTACCGGTTCTGCAACTGGACGGCGGCGACCTTTTTGGACGTCGTAACCAGAACGAGCGCTTCCAGACCGAGTTCCTGTGTGAGCAGGTAGGGGAACTGGGCGTGGATGCCATCGGCCTCGGCGAGCAGGACCTCAACTACGGGCTGGAGTTCCTGCGCTCGATGATGGACAAGTACGGTCTGCCCTTCACCAACGCGAACGTGCGGGATGCGGCCAGCGGCGAGTTGATCCTGCCGCAGTACCTGATCGTCAAGCGCGGCGGCATCACCTTCGGGATTGTCAGCGTGCTGGATCCGGCGCAGAAGATCATCACCATGTCCGAGAAGGACGAGACCTTCCAGGTCGACGATCCGGTGACGGTCCTGCGGGAACTGGTGCCGCAACTGCGGGAGAAGGTCGATACCGTGGTGCTGCTCGGACACCTGGGCGATTCCCAGACCGATAACGTGGTCCGGGAGATCTCGGGCATCGACATCTCGGTGACCGGACACACCTACCGGAACACGACCACCGAGCGGATCCTCAATGACACGGCCATGCTGTGCGCCGCCTACGAGGGCCGCTTCATCGGCGACGCGGACCTGATGATCTCCCCGGACGACGGCAAGGTCATGGCCATCGCCGTCCAGGTCACCTCCCTGGACGACAAGATCGACAGCGACGAGGAGATGCTGGCCAAGATCAAGGACTTCAAGCAGCGGTTGACGGAGTTCAAGGAGGCCAAGCGCGCCGCCTATCCGCGGACCTTCGGCTCGGACCGGGAGAACTTCCTGGGCGACCGTACCTGCAAGGGCTGTCACGAGGACGCCTGGTCGGTCTACGTGAAGTCCGGCCATATGCGGGCCTTCGCGACCCTGCGCAACAAGGGGCAGCACTTCGAGCCGGACTGCCTGGTTTGCCACACCACGGGTTACCAGTACAAGAACGGCTACTCCGATGAGAGTCCCTTCAACCGCCTGATCAACGTGCAATGCGAGGCCTGTCACGGCTACGGGACGCAGCACGCCCGTGACGGCAAGTGGGGGGCGCAGGCCAAGGATTCTTGCGTGACCTGCCACGACCAGAAGAACAGTCCGGAATTCGACTATGAAACCTACTGGGAAAAGATCAAGCACTAGGACGCCGGTTGCGGCCGTCCTGGTCTTCATGGGTCTTCTGGGCGCGGGCTTTCCTGCCCGCGCCCTCGACCTTTTCACCCTCTGGCGGCAGCCGGAGATCCCGCTGGACCTGACGCCCGGCTCATGGGTGATCTACCGTTCCCAGACCCTGGCGTCCGGGCGGCAGGATGTCGGCCTGACCCGCATCGCTTGCCTGCCCGCTCCCGGGGGCGCGGACGACGGTGACCGGGTGTTCGAGATCATGCCCGTGGAGGAGAGGGACGACGGCACGCTGGAACCGGAGCCGGGGCAGGGGGTGTGGCTGTGGCTGGACGGTTCCCTCGCCGACCGCCAGGGCGACCTGCTGGACAACGTCCGTGAAGCCTGGCAATGGGATGACGGGCGGGCGGTTCCCCTGGATCCCCGCTCCCTGAAGGACGACCCTCTGGCGGGTCAGATCCTGCGCTCCGCATTCACTCCCGACACCGTGGAGAGACACGATCCCACCACCCGCATCATCGCCGGCCGGCAGTTCCTCTGCGAGCAACTGGTGATGGCCGCGCGAGATACCCAGACCGCCGAGCTTCCGGCCGGTCGCATGATCCAGGTTTCCAGCCACGAGGTGACCGCTGCCTTCAGCCCCGAACTCCCCTTGCTGGGGCTGGCGTTCGTGAGCGAGCGGATCATGTCCGAATCCTCCCTGGACGGGGGGCGGTCGCGTTTCCGGGCACCTCCGCCGCGGGTGCGGGTCGAGGTCATGGAACTTGTGGCTTTCGGCGCGGATGCAGAGTCCCTGCTGGGGGCGGGCGATTGACCAGCCGCAACCATTTGTGATATAATAACCTCATGATTGCCAAGGACCTGAAAGCCTATCGGGCGGAGGCCTACGACTACCTGTTGCAGCAGCAGGTGCCGCAGCCTACCGCCTCGGTGGCGCGCCGTCTGTTCGGCCCGCAGCGCCACGAGATGCCCGAGACCCAGGTCGTCGTGCGGGCCCTGTTGCAGACCGATCCACGCTTCCTCGAAACCCACGACCGCTGCTGGTCCGTCCTTGAATCCCCCTTGATGCAGACCCCCCTGTTGGACGCCACCTACGCGGTGGTGGATCTGGAGACCACAGGCAGCGTCATCGGCGTGGACGAAATCATCGAGGTGGGGGTCTACCAGGTGCGCAAGGGCCGCATCTCGCGGAAGATGGGCACCCGCGTGTGGACCGATCGCCCCATTCCGCCCTGGGTCGCCCGACTGACGGGGATCCACAACGAGGATCTCAAGGGCGCGCCCACGTTCTCGGACATCGCCCCGAAGCTCCTGAAGCTCCTGGACGGGCACGTCTTCGTCGCCCACGACATCCGGTTCGACCTTCCGTTCCTGCGCTGGGAGTTCGCCCGCCGCGGCATGTCCCTGCCCGCGGTCACGGGCCTGTGCACCCTGGAGCTTTCCCGGCGGCTGTGGCCCGATTTGACCAGCCGCAGCCTGTCCGACCTCGCGCGCCACTTCAAACTCGCGCATGAGAATCCGCACCGCGCAGCCGATGACGCCGGAGCCACCGCCGGTGTCCTGGCCACCGCCCTGCGCACCGCGCGCGAGCGGGGCATCACCAGCCTCGGCGAACTCTACACCATGCAGCGGTCGCGGGCGGTCGGCGAGGACCTCGCCGCGCGCACTGCGGAGTCGTAATTCCGCTTCCTGTGACCGAAAAATCGTCCCACCCTGTTGACTCTTCTGCCTCTTTGCTATAGGATGCGCCGAAGTATCCACCTGCGGTGCAGGTCCCAGGGAACGCACCCCACGTCGATACCCTTCCCAAAGCCAAGGAGGAGCCCATGGCTGCCATCAAGGAAGATGACATTCTCATCCGTGACGAGAGTTTCGTGAAGTACGAACGCCTGCTGACCAAGGCCGAGGCCGAAGGCCGCATCGACGGCCCTTGCAAGTGCCTGGTCTGCGGCATGCGGTATCTGACCAAGGAAGAGGCGGATGCCTGCTGCAAGATCCCGACTTGAGAGATCCCGATGAAAAGCAAGAACTACTGTTCAGTCTGCAAGCAGTGGCTGGACATGGAGGTCGTCACCAGCGGCGATGCCGAGGATGACGATGGCGTCACCTGGTACCGTTGCCCCGGCTGTCAGGGTTTCCTGCCCAAGTTGAACGCCGGGGCCGAAGACGGACCGGCCGACACTCCGGTGGCCGTCGAGGACGAACCCGTCCCCGCGGCGGCCGACGCCGAACCGGCTGTGGACACAGCTTCCCCCATCCCGGAGGAGCCCACGGCTCCCCTTGCCGATTTGTCCGCGGATCTTCCCGCCGTGGACATTGCGGAGGAGGCCGTCGACGAGGATACGGAAGCTGCCGGCGGGAAAGCCGGCGGGGATGACGGCCAGGAAGCGGCCGCACCGCCCGAACCGGTGGGCGAGTACGCGGCCATGCTCGCCGAAGCCGACGTCACCCAGGCCAGGCCCTACCGGCCCTGGGACACCTACGCCGAAGGCGACTGCATCCTTCACCTGGCCTGGAATGACTGCGGCATCGTGGTGGGCAAGGAGGATCTGCCCGGCGGCCGCCATGTCATCAAGGTCTTCTTCTCCGAGGCCGGGGTCGTCCGGCTGATCGAGAACTCCCCGCAATGAGCGCCGCGCCGGCCGCCCCGACACGCCCGTGGAGGGCTCTCCTGCCGGCCGCGGCGCTGCTGGCCGCGGGTCTGTTTTTCGCCGCGGCCCCGGTGCGCGCGCAGATCCTGCACCTGGATCCCATACCCTGGTCCTCGCCGGCGGACTCCACGTCCCGCCTGGCCCTCGAGGTCGCCGCCGACCACTTCTTCGACGCCCGCTACGACTGGTCCGTGAACCGCCTGCTGCTGACGGTCATCCTGCCGGGAGGAGACGCCGGGCGGTTCTTCGTGCGCATGCCCCATGTGACCTTCGACACCGGCAACGTGCCCGTGCTGCAACGGTGGCCGGGTATCCGGGGCGAGGACATGGCCGCGGACTGGCCCGGCTCCGGGCGGGTCAACGGCTTCGGCCAGCTCGAGGCCGGGACCATGGGCGGCTTGTCCCTGCCCCTGCTGGGACAAGTGGCCTACGGCGCCGCTCTGGGGCTGCCCGTCGGCTCCGAAGACCTCTACCCCTTCTCATCGACGAGCATGCCGCTGCGCCTGGAACTGCGCAAGTCCGCCCGCGTGGCCGGACCCCTGCACCTGCACCTTGTCGCGGGCACGCGGGCGAGCATGGGCTCGGGACGTGCGGGGCTTGACGAGGACGCCTTCACCCCGGGCCGTCACCTGGGGGCCGAACTGGACTGGTACCGGGGCCGGGGATCCCGCCTGGCATGGACCCTCGACCGCGGGGATTTCGACGGCCGGACCTCGCTGCTGGCGGGCATGCAGGTCTGGTTCCCGTGGACCGCCGACGGATCGGTGGGCCTGAAGGCGGCCAGGGAGCTGGAGGAGGACGAGGATCGCCCCGCCCAGTGGTACGTCACCCTGGCCTGGCGCTTCGATTCCCCTGCCTATCGTCCGTCTCCGGCACCGGGCAAAATGCCTTCCTCCGATGAGGCCGAGGCCGAAGAACAGCCCTGACCATCCTTTGGTCCGGGAATGCGGCCCCTTGCCCCATATCCCGTTACCTGTGTTGTAACTTTTAGCCCCACAAGTAATTATCCTTGGTCGGAGGGCGCGCGGAGCCCCGCCAGGGTCCCTTGTCCGGCCCCACTTTCGGACAGGGGGATCGGGACGAAGGCATGGCATATCCCTTGCCCCTATGGGGATGGATCACCCACGAGCATCCTGTTTTGCACCTTGCGGGGAAGTCTTGTGCCACACGTTCTGCTGGACAACACGCTGTACGGCGACCAGACCCTGCGCGACCACTTGCGGTCGTGGGGTCTGACGTGCGGCCTGTGGGACGGCCGGGACCCCGGGGCTGTCCTGCCGGGAATCTGGGAGTGCGACACCCTGCTGGTGGGACCGGAGACGGCGCGGGACCTCCCGTGGCCGGCCCGCGGGGAGAACGCCGGCCCCCTTGCCCCCATCCTCGGCTGGGACGGCGACCGTGCCTTTGCGCCGCGAAAGGCGCCCGGCCGGACACGAGTTCCGGTCTCGGGCGGGGGAGGGCTGCTGGCTTCGCTCCAGGTCTGCGTGGCCCATGCCGGTGGGCTGCGGGACTTCAAGGGGTCGGTGCCGGTGCTCGAATCCAATCCCCTGCGGGTGATCGGCCATGAACTGCTGACGCCGCTGACGGCCGTGCGCACGGCCCTGGAGATCCTGGACGAACAGCTGGGCGAGGACGGCCGACCGGATCCCGAGGGTTGGGAACGCGCCGGTCGCATGGTCCGGCTCGCGTTGCGCAACGCCACGCGCCTGGGCGAAGCCCTGGACTGGAGCCGCGGCCTGGTGGACGGCGAGGCGCAGGCCAGGCAGACGAACGCCGCGGACGGTTCCTGGCGCGCGGGGCTGGGCGAGAAGCTGGCCCGCCTGGCGCCGCTTGTGACCTCGGTGGATCCGGCGGAACTGCCCGCTGACCCCGAGGGCGTGGCCGACCTTGCCGGGCGCATGGTCCGTTCCCTGCGCGAGGCCCTGCCCGGTTATCCGGTGCAGTTGCACGTCTGTCACGACCGCAACGGACGGGATATCGTGCTGTGGGCCACCCCGGTGCCCGGCTCCACGCCGCCGTTGGACCAGCGGGCCCCGACCGACGACATCCCCACCTGGGATCCCTGGCGCCAGGTTCTCCAGGAGGCCACCGGCAGGAACATCCCCTCCCATCTGCCGCGCAAACTCGACGGGGTCCTGGAAATCCGCTACCGGGACGGCGTGCCGGGTCTGGCGCTGCGTTTTGCCGCCTCGGTTCAGGACGACGGTCCGGGTTCCCCGGGATTGGCCTTGCGGGATTCGGCGACGGTGCCATAATCCGTTTGACCCGGGCGCAGCGCCCGGGTCGAAACGGAGGTTGCACCCAAGATGTCCCCCCGCGAGAACCGGCCCGCAGGCTCCGCCGATGCCCGGGAACCGGGCCCCGACCACGGCCTGGAAATCGCCGCCATCGCCCATGATCTGAACCAGATGCTGACGGTCATTGCCGGCCGGATCGGCTTGTTGCGCACCTTCTCCCTGGATGAGGTGGTGTCCCGTCACCTCGAGGCGGTGGACCTGGCCTGCCGGGACGCCGCGGCCCTGGTGGGACGCCTGGCCGGAGAGGACGGCGGGGGTGACATGGACGCTCCCCGGTGCGATGTCGCTCGGGAAGCGGCCGCGGCGGCGGAACTGGCCCTGGGTACCGATTCCGGCGTGGAGGTCGCCATCGATGGCGACGGGGCCTGGCCGGTGGCCGTTCCCGGACAGGTGGTACGGGAGGTGCTGGTCAACCTCCTGCTTAACGCCCGCGAGGCCATGGGCGGCCGCGGACGCGTAACCATGGCGGCGGAAACGGACGGCCCGATCCTTCGCCTGCGGGTTCGGGACGAGGGCCCGGGCATCGCCCCGGACCTGAAGGACCGCCTGTTCCACCGGGGCGTTTCCGGCTCCGGGAAGGACGGCCGCGGGATCGGACTGGCCGGCTGTCGGCTCCTGCTTCAGCGCTGGGGCGGGGGATTGGACCTCGAGGACCACGACGGTTCCGGCGCGGTGTTCGTCCTGGAACTGCCGCGCGCCGACGAGTCCACGGCGGGGACGGACCTCGCCGCACCCGCAACACCCGCGATACCCGCAAC
>JALUJS010000591.1 GCA_027056825.1 Candidatus Krumholzibacteriia bacterium
GGCCTTCAGGGCGTTGACCGGGTTCACCCAGTCCAGCGCGTGCAGGTGATAGAAGTGCACCACGTGGTCGTGGACCTGAAGGGTCTTGGCCATCATCTCGCGGATCAGGTGCGCATTCTTGGGGATACGGATGCCCAGTGCATCCTCCACCGCGCGTACCGAGGTGAGCGCGTGACAACCGGTGCACACCCCGCAGATACGCTCCACGAAGGCCCAGGCGTCGCGCGGGTCACGGCCCTTGAGGATCACCTCGAGGCCGCGCCACATGGTGCCGGTGGACACCGCGTTGCGGATCACGTTGTTCTCGTCCACGTTGACCTCGCAACGCATGTGACCCTCGATGCGGGTCACCGGATCGACGACCACACGCCGACCGCTGCTGTCCAGGGTATAACCGTTGGGTGTCTTGATGACGCTCATTTAATTACTCCTCTCCCTTGTTGGCGGCGCGCTTGACGGCGCTCACGGCGGCATGGGCGGCAACTGCACCACCCACCACGGCGGCCACGCCTCCACCCACGGCATCGGCGTTGCTCTCGATGCCGAACTGGTTGATATCGGTCAGACGGGCATACCAGGAGCCCTTGTCCCAGAAGCCATCCTCGGAACAGCCGATGCAGCCATGTCCGGCCTGGATGGGGAAGGAGGTCCCCTCGTTCCAGCGGATGGTGGAACAGGCGTTGTAGGTAGTCGGCCCCTTGCAGCCCATCTTGTACAGGCAATAGCCCTTGCGCGCGCCCTCGTCGTCCCAGGACTCGACGAACTGGCCGGCGTCGAAATGCGGCCGACGGTAGCACTTGTCGTGGATGCGCTGGCTGTAGAACATCTTGGGCCGGCCCTGGCGGTCCAGTTCCGGCATGCGCTCGAAGGTGAGCATGTAGGTGACCACCGCAGTCATCACCTCGGCGATGGGCGGACAGCCCGGCACCTTGATGATCGGCTTGTCGGTGATGACCTTGTGCACGGGCGTGGCCCGCGTCGGGTTGGGCTTGGCCGCCTGCACGCAACCGTACGACGCGCACGACCCCCAGGAGATGATGGCCTTGCAATGCTCGGTCGCGTAACGCAGCTGTTCGACGAAGGGCTTGCCGCCGATGATGCAATACATGCCATCTTCATTGAGCGGCGGGTTGCCCTCGACCGCCACGATGTAGTTGCCCTTGTACTTCTCTACGATCTCCTCGATGATGGCCTCGGCCTGGTGCCCGGACGCCGCCATGATGGTGTCGTCGTAGTCCAGGGAGACCATGGACAGGATCACGTCCTTGGCCAGGGGGTGTGCCGAGCGGATGAACGACTCGGAACAGCAGGTGCACTCCAGTCCGTGCAACCACAGAATGGGAATGCGCGGCTTGTTCTCCATCGCATGGGCAATCTTGCCGGCGAACTCCGGCCCCAACCCCAGTGCCGCAGCAGTGAGACTGCAGAACTTGAGGAAACTGCGTCGGGATATCCCTTGCCGCCGCATCACTTCGTAAAAGGTTTCGGTCATCGCTTGGATTCCTCCGGATTCTCGGTTCGGTACCCCCCTTTGGGTCGTTTCGACCTTTCAAGACCCGTGCCAACCGGAAAAATACTTTGAGAAACCGCGGCTTGCAGATATCCCACCAAAACACCCGACGACAACTTTGCCAGCCACCCTGTCCACCATCCGCCCGCGATGGAAAGTCCGCTTCCATTGGCGGCCAGTCAATTCAGCACGTAAAGCATACTTCCACTACGGACAAGGAACTGGAAGGAAGACTTGCTGTCGTAACGCCACGATGAACAGCGATTGCGGCCAAAACGACAGAAAAGCTGCCGCCTGTGCCGCACTCGACCCCAGTTGGCCCGGCTCTTGCTCACAACTGGGACACCAGCCGTAAAGCAAACGACCACCGACATGAACGAACCGACAGACAAGCAGGTACTGATTCTCGACATCGGCAACATCCTCTGGGCCGACGAAGGTTTCGGCGTACGCGCGGTCGAGACGCTCAACCAGCGCTACACCTTCGCCGACAATGTCACCCTGATGGATGGCGGCACCCAGGGTATCTACCTGGTCCAGCACGTGCAGTCCGCCGATTACCTGGTGGTGTTCGACGCCATCGACTACGGCCTGCCTCCTGGCACC
>JALUJS010000592.1 GCA_027056825.1 Candidatus Krumholzibacteriia bacterium
GTCATAGGAGGGGTCGATGTCGTCGTTGGTGCCCTGCCAGTTGGTGGGGTGGGCCTTTGCCTGGCTGTGGCAGGACGCGCAGTTGCCGTTGGCGTTGCCGATGATGTTGTTGTCCGCCACCATCCCGCCGCTGAAGTCGTTGTCCGGCCGGCCGTGGCAGTTGCGGCAGTAGGTCAGGTCGCTTTTGGCCGCGGTTCCGTGGGCGGACGGATCGGTGTAGGGAAGGGAGTGGGGCGCGGGCGGGCCTCCCGCGTGGCAGGCGGCGGTGAAACAGCTCGGCCCGCTGGCTGTGCCGCTGATCGCCCCGCCCCGCAGGTCTGTGCCGTGGCAGTTTGCATTGGCACAGGTTGTCCAGCTCGCAGTGGCGGCAAAGGTCTTGTGGCCGTCGATCACCGAGGCCCAGGGGTGGATGGTGAAGGGCGGGCCCGAGGCGTGGCAGGTGAAACAGCTCACCCCGCTGGTGCCGCCGGTGAAGTCGGCCCCGTGGCATACCTTGCAGTGGTCGCCGTTCACGTCCGCCTCGTTCTTGTGGCTCCCGCTCCACCCGGCCGGATGGATCCTGCCCGCAGCCTGCTCCGCGTCCCGCGGGGTGGAGCTGCATGACAGAAGCCAGAAGACAGAGGACAGAAGACAGATGAGGAAGAACACCCTCTTTACTGCTATCCGTGACATGTAATACCTCCTGGACATGATGACATCCTGATCCGCCGATATTTCTGACTTCTGGTTTCTGACTTCTGGTTTCTGTCAATGGCATCGCCTGCAGGTCCGTGATCTTCTCGGGTTGCCGTGGCAGCGGTAGCATGAGGTCGGGTCCATCCTGGCGTCGAAGCGGTGGCGGGTGATGTAGTCGCCCCGGTGGGGGGCTGATTTGTAGGTCTCGACCTGGTTCATGAGCGAGGGCTTGAGCTCGCTCTTGCTGGCGTGGCAGTCCTGGCAGGACTCCTGGCGGTGGCAGAGCTCGCAGACCTCGGGCCGGACCCGGGCGAGGGCCTTGTGGTCCTCCAGGAAGAAGACGGTGTGGTCGTAGCGCTTGAAGACGATGGGGTCGGTCTCGTCTTCGTGGCAGTCGCTGCACAGGGGTTTCCTCTGGCCGAGGTCGATTCCGGCCGGATGACGGGCCGGGAGTCTTCCGGCCCGGGCCGCGGCCGGAACGGTCAGGACGGCAAGCAGCAGGGCAAGGGCGGAAACCGAAACCGAAACCGAAACAGAAACAGAAACAAAAAACCTCATCTTCACTCCTCCCCGCCCTGCTGCCAGCGGTAGACCGCGCAGAGGGTGGTCTTCAGGTCGCTCGTGTAGTAGGGATCGACGCTGTAGTCGCCGGACACCTTGACTTCCAGGGCATCGTCCAGGAACCTCGCCCCGCAGCCGATGGAGGCGAACAGGGAGTAGTCCTCGCCGTTGATCTTCTCGTCGTAGAGGGCGTACACCGCGTCGGCCGAGGCGAAGAGGGGCAGCCCGGCCAGGGGCAGCCGGTCGGCGAAGACGAAGAGCCGCAGCAGGGTGAAACGGCTCCGGGCGTCGTCGCTCTCCATCCGCCCGGCCTCGCCGCCCACCTGGCTGAGGTCCTCGCCGTGGAGACTGGCCCTGATCCCGGCGTACCAGGCGTCCCGGGCCGCGTTGGAGTTGTCGTAGTATTTTATCCTTGCCCCCAGTTCCGCCGTCTCCCCGCTGCGCGACCAGGAGCCCTGATAGAGGTTCAGGGTAGCGCCCGAGTCCTTGAGGAAGAGGAAGGGGTTGGCGGTCTTGTCGTCGGCGGCGAAGAAGTCGTCGTAGCTGATCCGGGTGAAGGCGGCCTGGTAGCGGTCCGCCTCCACGGGGAGGACGAAGCGCAGGTCGTGCTCGGAGAAACCGCTGGTCTTGAGGCTCCAGGTGGAACGGCCGCTGAAGAAGGCCCCGCCCGGCAGGCCCCAGGAGAGGTCGGCCGTGGCGTCTTCCGTGTCGCGGTGGGAGTCGCTGATGACCTCCTTGTACGACAGGGCCAGGTCGAGGTTTTTTGCTGCTGCCGGGGAGGGGAGGGCGACCCGGCCGCCGACGGCCAGGTCGCCGCCGGTGCCGTTGTCTCCTTCGAGGCTCACCGGCAGCCCGGCAAAACCGCTGACCCGGAACCCT
>JALUJS010000593.1 GCA_027056825.1 Candidatus Krumholzibacteriia bacterium
CCAGGATCACCGCGCCGACGCCGTGGCCGGTCCAGTTGTCGCCGATCCAGTCACTGACCCCGCTGCTCGGGTAGCCGGTGGTGTTCAGCCACACGCGCTCGGGCACCCAACCCACCGTCGGCGTGTAGCCGTAGCGGGTCTGAGTCATCTGGGCCTGGATCTGGACCGCCCAGTCGTTCATGGCGTTCCGGACGAAGGGCATGATGTGCTGGCCGTAGGCCGAGGTGACCATGCCCGCCCAGCCGGCGGTCACGCCGGAGGCCAGCCAGGCGTTGAAATCCATGGGGTCGCCGTTGTTGGCCATCCATTCGGCGGAGGTCTGCAGGGTGCCGCTGACGTGGAAGTTGCCGGGGACATTGTTGCCCTCGTGGGCCTGCAGGGCCTCGTCGAATCCGCTGCCGGCGGGGTCGTCGCTCCGGCCATTGAACACATCGGTATATCCGAGGCCCTGGTTCCCGTGCAGGACGAAGGCGCAGCTGGCTTCGTAGGTCTTGTCCGGCGGATAGGAGGCGGTCACGGTCTCGCCCGCCGAACCGTCCCGCGGGACGGTGCGGATCTCCAGGCGCAGGGGCGCCGCGGAGGTGCGGCCGTCCAGCAGGCCGTCGGGCAGGGTCAGGTACACCGCGTCGGGATCGTCGGCGCGCATCCACAGGGCGCCGGCAACCCGCTTGTCCCCCGCCGCATCCAGGGCGAACACCTCGGCTTTCGGCCGCAGGGAGCCGACAGCCAGGGTGACGGGGTTGTAGGGCCGGGTAAGATCGACGATGCTCAGATCGATCGGGCCGGCCTCGCGCAGGGAGCGTTTCAGGTCGGGCGGGGCCGCATGCCCCAGGCTCAGGAAGCCCAGGCGCAGGACCGGCCGGCCTTGGGACTCCCCGGGCAGGACGGTCACCGACAACAGGTCCGCGACCGGGGAAAGCCCGGGCGTCTCCCCCACCCCGTCCACTTTCAGCACGACGGGGTGGTCGGGGCCTCCGGCGGAAACCGGCGCGGCCAGGGAGGCGCACAAGGAAAGAGCGAGCAACAGGGCGAGGGCGTAGCGGAACATTGAGGCTCCCGTGAGCGATGAACGGATTTCGCCGTCTGGCGAAACCTGCGGGTTCCATGGAATTCCTGACATTATTTTTGCAAATTAAATAATATCATACGGATGGTCATGGGAGCAACGGAAATCCCCACGGATCCGGTTGCCTGTAGATGAGAGACATTTTCAATTTGATACGTTTTCCCGTGATTCCATACTGCACCATGTCCGGTCCTGCGGCATTCCCGCTGGCCGGCGACACCCCCATCCCGTACCCTGATTCCTCCCCGACCCCGTCACGACCAACCGGGAGGACGCCATGTTCACCACCCGCCGCCTGGCCGCGATCCTGCTTCTGGGTTGCCTGCTGACCGCCGCGGCCGCCCCGGCCGCCGACCGCATCACCGGCCGCATGTTCGCCACCCGCAGCGAGGTCATCGCCGCCCACGGCATGGCCTGCACGAGCCAGCCCCTGGTCACCCAGATCGCCCTGGATATCCTCAAGCAGGGCGGCAGCGCCGTGGACGCGGCCATCGCCGCGGACGCCGCCCTGGGGTTGATGGAACCCACCGGCAGCGGCATCGGCGGGGACATCTTCGCCATCGTCTGGGACGCCAGGACCCAAAAGCTGTACGGTTTGAACGGCAGCGGCCGCTCGCCCCGCGCGCTCACCCTGGCGGAATTCGAGAAGCGCGGCCTGGAGCACATCCCTCCCTACGGCCCCCTGCCGGTGACGGTACCCGGTTGCGTGGACGGCTGGTTCATGCTCCACGACCGGTTCGGCAAGCTGCCCATGTCCCGGGTGCTGGCCCCTGCCATCGGCTACGCCGAGGAGGGGTTCCCGGTCAGCGAGCTGATCGCCTACTACTGGGGCCTGTCGGTGCGCACACGCAAGGACCAGGCCCACTTCCTGGAGACCTTCACCACCGACGGCCGCCCCCCGCGCAAGGGCGAGATCTGGCGCAACCCGGCCCTGGCCCGGACCCTGCGCACCATCGCCGATAGGGGGCGCGACGCCTTCTACAAGGGCGACATCGCCCGCGTCATCGCCCGCACCGTGCAGGAGGCCGGCGGGTTCCTGAGCTACGA
>JALUJS010000594.1 GCA_027056825.1 Candidatus Krumholzibacteriia bacterium
GGCATGGGCATTGGTTCGCTCGGCGGCGCCGCAGGAGCCCCCGGCCGCAGAACCTGCGCCGCCGCCGAGCGAACCAATGCCCATGCCGATGGCGGCACCGGAGCCCGAGCCCGCTCCCCCCAGCGGTTTCCGACCCGACTACCCTGACCGCTACGTGGTCAAGAAGGGCGATACGCTGTGGGACATCTCCGCGCACTTTCTCAATGACCCCTGGCGTTGGCCCGAGGTCTGGCAGATCAACCCCGCCATCCGCAACCCGCACCTGATCTATCCGGGTGATGTCATCGTGCTGTACTACGTGGACGGTCAGCCGCGACTGGGTCTGGAAGGATCCCTGCCGCCCCCGCCACCCCCCACCACGCGTAACCTGCCGGTGGAGAAGTGGACCCCCAAGATACGCTATACCAATATCGAGTCGGCCATCGAGACCATTCCGCGCCAGCACATCGGTCCCTACCTCACCCAGCCGGTGGTGGTGCCCGACGAGATCCTCGAGCGCGCGCCCTACATCGTCTCCAGCTACGAGGGCCACCTGGCCGCCGGTACGGGCCATCAGGTATACGCCCGCGGCGAGTTCGAAGCGGGACAGGGTGTGTATTACATCGTGCGTTTCGGCGAGCGCCTGCGTGATCCGGTGACCGACGATGTCATTGGCCGCAAGCTCACCTACGTGGGCACTGCCAACCTGCTGCGCAGCGGCGATCCTGCCACCCTGCGCGTGACCAACTCGGTGCTCGAAGTGTTGCAGGGCGACCTGCTGCTGCCGGTGGATCAGGAGGAGATCTCCCTCAACTTCCTGCCGCGCGCACCGTCGCGTGAAATCAACGGTCATATCGTCGCGGTGGTCAACGGGCTGGAGAGCATCGGTCAGTACCAGGTGGTGATCCTCAACCGCGGTGAGCGCGACGGTCTCGAAGCCGGCAGCGTGCTGGCCATCTACCACGGTGGCAAGCGCGAGCGCGATATCTTCAGCAACGAGTACTACATCACTCCGGACGAGAAGGCCGGCGTGCTGATGGTCTTCAAGACCTACGAGGGCATCAGTTATGCCCTGGTGATGGAGGCCTACCGCACCCTCAGGATCCTCGACGTGGTGCGCAATCCCTGAGACGCACTGTGGGAAGCCGGCGCCCGGTGAGGGAGCCGGCTTTTTTTGTGTTCCAGTCCTTTATATACTGGGTACTCCTGACAAGGGACTGACAGGGGTACATCATGGACGAGACCACCCTGCGCGCCTGGCTGGTACTGAACCGCGCCCCGGGCGTGGGTACGCGGACATTCACCCGCCTGCTGGACCACTTCGGCACGCCTGACGCCATTCTCGCTGCACCGCTTGCGGTACTCGCCGGCCTCGGGCTGGGGCGCACGACACTCGATTATTTCTCGCATCCGGATGCCGAGGGCGTGGCGTCTGACCTGCGCTGGCTGGCTGCGGCACCGGAGCATGGTCTGCTCACCTGCCGGGATGCCGCTTATCCGGCACGGCTGGCGCACATCGCCGATCCCCCGCCCTTGTTATTCCTGCGCGGCGACCCCAGTCTGTTGGAACGGGATCCCATGCTGGCGGTGGTGGGTTCACGTACACCATCGGCCAGTGGCGAGGAGCTTGCCACGCAGATGGCCGCTGAACTGGCGAGCGCCGGTTGCACCATCGTCTCCGGGCTTGCCGCCGGTATCGACGGCGCCGCCCATCGCGGTGCCCTGTCCGTGGGCGGCGCGAGCATAGGGGTGCTGGGCACGGGGCCCGACCGGATCTATCCGGCCCGCCATCGCCGGCTGGCGCGCCAGATGGTGGAATGCGGCCTGCTGGTATCGGAATTTCCCCCCGGTACGCGGCCGCTGCCGCACCACTTCCCACGGCGTAATCGCATCATCAGCGGCCTTTGTCAGGGGGTGCTGGTGGTGGAGGCGGCGCAGCGCAGCGGCTCGCTGATCACGGCGGAGTTCGCCGTCGAGCAGGGCCGCGAGGTATTCGCGGTACCGGGTTCGCCACGCAATGCCCGCGCGCGTGGGACCAATGACCTGCTGCGCCAGGGCGCCCTGCTGGCCGAAAACGCCGCCGACGTGTTGCACGGGCTGGGCCTGGTGGTCCAGCCAGAA
>JALUJS010000595.1 GCA_027056825.1 Candidatus Krumholzibacteriia bacterium
GTCCGGCCCTCGGCGCGCATCTGCTCGGCGGCCAGGGTCGTGTAGCGGTTGAGCTTGTCGATGTACTGCCCCATGTCCCGGTAGGTGTAGTGCAGCAGGTGGCCGGGCAGGTCCCGGCAGGGACCGTCCACCACCACTTCCTCGTGGACGCGGCGGTCGTTGAACCGCGCCCGGCGGCGGTCGAAAAGCCTGACCACCGGGTCGGGATACCAGCCGCAGTGCCGGATCCAGCGCCCCAGGAAACGGCTCAGGCGGTTGATGCGGAAGGCCGCGGCTCCGGGATCGTCGGGCAGGTCCAGCAGGGCCGCGCGCAGGTCCGCATCCACCTCCTCATCCGAATCGATGCTCAGGACCCAGTCGTTGCGGCACAGGGAGACGGCCTTCTGTTTGGTGGGGCCGAACCCCAGCCACTCGGTCTGATGCAGGGTGGCCCCCCGCCTCGCGCACACCTCGGCCGTCCTGTCGCTGCTGCCCTGGTCCAGGACCACGATCTCGTCCACGAAGTCCAGGGAGGCCAGGCAGCGGTCCAGGTCGGTCGCAGCTTCGCGGGTGATGATGGCCGCGGAGATCTTCATGTCCGGTCCTTCCGGTCGGGCACCAGCAACACCTTGCCCACGTTCAGGCGCTTTTCGAGCCGCTCGTGGGCGGCGGCGGCTTCGCTGAAGGCAAAAACCCCGTCGATGACGGGCGCGAGGCGGCCGTCGGCGGCCAGGGCCAGGATCTCGCGCATCCAGCCCGCCACCCGCGGGCCCTGGTCCCACATGCGGCCCAGGTTCACCCCGCCGACCATGCGGTTGTCGTTCATCAGGCGCACGGGATTGATCCGCAGCCACGGCACCCGGGCCAGGGTGGCCAGCGCCGAGAGCACGCCCGACCGCCTTCCACGGGCCGCGGCCGCGAACCCGAACAGGACCAGCCGCCCGCCCTTGGCCAACGCATCGTAGCTCTCGCCGATCCAGCGCCCGTGACGCGGCTCGAGGACCACGTCGGCGCCGCGGCCGCCGGTGGCCTCGCGCACCAGGGGGGCGAATCCCGGCCGCCGCGAATCGAACACCGCCGCGACGCCCTGCGCCCGCAGGGCCTCGTGCTTGCCCGGCGAAGCGGTGGCCAGCACACGCACCCCGTCCAGCCGGCAGAGCTGGAGCACGGCCTGCCCCACGCCCCCGGCGGCGGAGTGGATCAACAGCGTCTCGTCGGGACGGGGACGGGCCATCACGCGCACCATCTGCCAGGCCGTAAGATAGTTCACCGGCAGGGCCGCGGCCGCCTGCAGGTCCAGACCGTCGGGAACCTCGTGGACCATGTCCGCGGCCACACACACCTTCTCGCTGTAGCCCCCGAAGTTGCACATGGCCAGGACCCTGCGCCCCTTCAGGGCGGGATCCACTCCCGGCCCGACCCCGTCCACCACGCCGGACACCTCGTAGCCGGCCACCGCGGGCAGTCCGGGCGCGTCGGGGTACAGGCCCCGCCGCATCATGATGTCGGCGAAGTTCACCCCCGCGGCCGCCACCGCGATCTGCACCTCGCCGGCCGCGGGCATGGGCTCGGGCACATCCCTGACCTCGAGGACCTCGGGTCCGCCCCGCCGTCGCATCCAGACCTGGCGCATCGTCGTCCTCTCTACCGGTAGGCCACCGGTTCGGGCTTCACCGAGGGGAACAGGAAGTTGTCCAGCCGGCGGCCGCCACCGAAGACCACCTCGACCACCGTGTCCGATCCGACCGCCTCGTCCCGGACCCCCAGGCGCACCTGCAACGGCGGCAGCACCAGCCGGGGATTGTCCAGGCGCAGCCCCACGCCCTCGCTGTTTAGGACGCGCTTGCCCACCAGGGAGTCGTCCTGCCCGGCCAGGATCCCGAAATCGGCGTATCCCAGCAGCAGGCAGCGGAATCCCAGCAGGGACCACGGCGTGAAGATCCGGGTCTCGAGATTGACCACCAGCCGTTGGCCGCCGTCCAGGGCGTCATCCTCCAGGCCCCGGATTCCTTCCCGGTTGCCCAGGCTGAGCTTGTCGCCGGGAAAACGCTCGAAACCGCGCGTGTACCTGGCGCGACCATACCACCGCAGGGCATGGTTCCCCAGCACATACAGGC
>JALUJS010000596.1:0-2088 GCA_027056825.1 Candidatus Krumholzibacteriia bacterium
GGCGCCGGACCTGGAGTGCCACGGTCACCCCGGAGAGCTTCATGCACCGCGGGGAGGAGATCCTGCTGGGGCACGACGGATTCTCCCTGTTCTATGTCCCTGACGGGGAACATTTTGCGGTGCGAGAGGTTTTTCAATGATGGGCTCTTGACACATCGCGCCGGTGTGAATAATTTGGAATACGAAAACTGTTTTCATTACCGAAAGCAGGCTAACCACTTGCCTACTGGAAAGGTTCGAACATGGTGTCCATCAATCCGAATTCCAAGGTCGACGAGGACCTTGTCAAAGAAAAGGAAGCCGCCTTCGCGGAATTCATCCAGCGCCGGGGTCTGAAGACCACGCGCCAGCGGAACACCATCGTGTCCACCTTCTTCCGCATGAAGGGGCACATCTCGGTGGAGGAGCTGCTGGTCGAGGTCAAGAAGGCCAACCCCCGCATCGGTTACGCCACGGTGTACCGCACGTTGCATCTGCTGGTCGAGAGCGGCCTGGTCGAGGAGCGACGGTTCGGAGACGGGCTGGCCCGTTACGAGGGACATTCCGCCGTGGAGCACCATGACCACATGATCTGCCTGGAATGCGGGATGATCTCCGAGTTCTACAACCCCCGCCTCGAGGCCCTGCAGGAGAAGCTTGCCGAGGAGAACAACTTCGAGATCTACCGTCACCGCCTGGAACTGTACGGGGCCTGCAAGGACAAGGAAGCCTGCCAGGCCCGCAAGAAGCAGAAGGAAGCCAGGGCCCAGGGTGCCTGAAACGGGATCGGATTGGTTGCGGATCGAGGTCGACCGCGCAGCCCTGGTTCACAACATGAGGACCCTGCGCAGGGTCGTCGGACCTGATTCCGCGGTCATGGCCGTGGTCAAGGCGAACGCCTACGGCCACGGCCTTCTGCCTGCCGCCGAGGCCTTCCTGGCTGGCGGCGCCGACCGGCTCGGTGTCCATTCGGTGGCCGAGCTGCGTGCCCTCAGGGCAGGTCGGATCGAGGCGCCGGTCCTGGTGCTCGGCCCGGTCACGGCGGCGGAGGCGGCGCAGGCTGTGGGTCTGGGTGCGGAGTTCACGGCCGGTTCGGTTGCCATGTTGCGCCAACTGGCCACCGTGGGCGCCCCGCTGGATATTCACCTCAAGGTCGAGACGGGCGTCAACCGCCAGGGGGTCACCGAGGCCGAACTGGACGCGGCCCTGGCGATCCTCGCCGAGACCCCGACGCTGCGCCTGGTCGGGGTCAGCAGCCATTTCGCCGACATCGAGGACACCACCGACCACGGCTTCGCCATCGCGCAGATGCAGCGCTTCGAGAACTACCGCGAGCGGCTGGCCGCCGTGGGTTACGCCGAACTGGAGCACCACATGTCCTGCAGCGCCGCAGCCCTGCTGTGGGACCGGACCCACCGCAGCGTGGCGCGGTTGGGCGTGAGCCTCTACGGGATCTGGCCGTCGCGGGAGACCCTGGTTTCGGTGCGGCAGCGCGGACGCCGGGAGGTGGACCTGCGGCCGGCGATGACCTGGAAGGTGCGCATCGCCCAGGTCCGGGACGTGCCGGCGGGCCAGACCGTGGGCTACGGCCGGACCTGGAAGGCCATGACCGATTCGCGGGTGGCGGTGTTGCCGGTGGGATATTCCGACGGCTGGCCGCGGGCCCTGTCCGGACGCTGCCATGTCCTGGTCGGCGGCCGCCGGGCGCCCCTGATCGGCCGCATCTGCATGAACCTGTGCATGGTCGACGTGACGCACATCCCCGAGGCCGCCGCAGGCATGGACGCGGTGCTGCTGGGCCGGCAACAAGACGAGGTGATCACGGCCGAGATGCTGGCCGACCACCTGGGCACCATCGCCTACGAAGTGCTGACCCTGCCGCGGGAGACCTGGCGGCGGGTCGTCGTCAATGGAGACGCGGATGTTTGATTCCCTGCGGAAATTCTTCACAGAACCCCACGCCGGCGACCGGGAAGACGGCGGGGAGGACCTGCGCATCGCCACCTGCGTGCTGCTGCTGGAGGCCGCCCACGCGGACCGGGACTTCAGCCCGGTGGAGCGCGAGCGCATCACCGATATCGTGGCCCGTCGCTTCGGGCTGTCGTCCGA
>JALUJS010000596.1:2098-7079 GCA_027056825.1 Candidatus Krumholzibacteriia bacterium
TCGTCCGAGGATACCGGCGACCTGCTGGCGGCCGCCGAACAGGAGCGCGCCGGCCGCGACGACCTCTACCATTTCGCCCGCGTGATCAACGAGCGCTACCCGCGGCCGCGCAAGCTGGCGGTCCTGGAACTGCTGTGGGAAGTGGTCTACAGCGACCAGGTGCTCGAGGCCCACGAGGACGCCCTGATGCACAAGCTGGGCAACCTGCTGGGTGTGCGGCACGACGAACTGATCGCCCTGAAACTGAAGGTCAAGGGCTCCTCCTGACGCCGGTTCCGGCTTGTCCTGTTCGAGAGAGTTAACCCGCATTATTGAATCGCGTAGCGATTCAATAATGCGGGTTAAATAGCCCCCCACGATCATGGGGGGCTGTTCTTCGTTCGGTGCCGTGGAAAGCTACGCCTAGGCGTACTTCAGGATGATCTCCTCCGCCTCCACCAGCGGATAGTCCGCCAGCTGTTTCCGGAAAGCGATGAGCTGATCCACCGGGCCGGAGACGGTCCCGGATCCTGAGGCCTCGTAGTCGTGGGTTGGCGCATAGGCCTCCACGCCCTTGGCCGAAGGATCCTGGTGGACGGTGTGCTTGTAGCCCCGCAGCTTGAGGTCCGCCGGCAGACTCGCCAGCACCGCGACGATGTCCTGGTCGTACTTGCGCGCGTAGGCGTGGAACTGGAAGTCCATGGACGCCGAACGCACCTTGCGGTGGTAGGTGATCTCCAGGCCGGTGTCCGCGCCGATCCGGCGGGCCAGCTTCTTCAACAGGGCGCTGGTGTCCCCATCGACGATGACGTGAACGTCCAGGGGACGGAGGCGGAACTTCTCCTTGAGCTTTTCCGCCGTGCCCTCGTGGCGGACCCCCTCCTCGTAGCTGTAGAAGATGCGGGCCTCGTGCCCGGCGCCCATGACCAGCCCGGCCAGGAAGGCGCGCACGACCTTGGGCTTGCCGCGGAAGACGACCTCGTAGAAGGAGGCTGTGGTCTGCTTCTTTTTCTGCACCATGGCGTCGACTCCTCTACCAGAAGAACACGAAGGTATCGATGATGAACACGGGGATCAGGATCGGCAGCGACCACTTGACCAGGTAGCCGAAGAAGCTCGGCATGGGGATGCCGGCCTCCTCGGCGATGGACTTGACCATGAAGTTCGGCGCGTTGCCGATGTAGGTCATCGCACCCATGAACACCGCGCCGGAAGAGATGGCCGCCAGGTCCTTGACGAACTCGGGATTGTGCAGGGTGCCGCCCGCGCTGAGCAGGGCGTGGACCTGGGATTCGGGAATGCCCAGGGCGCCCAGGGCGGAGTTGAAGAAGGTCAGGTAGGTCGGCGCGTTGTCCAGGAAGCTGGACAGCGAACCGGTGGCCCAGAAGTAGCGCACCGGACCGTGCACGGCGTTGGTCAGACCCGCGAGCGCTCCCTCGTGCCCGGCCTTGAGGATGGCCAGGGCCGGGATGATGGTCATGAAGATACCGGCGAAGAGGTAGGCCACCTCCTGGATGGGGAACCAGGAGAACTCATTCTTTTCGCGCAGGGCCTTCTTCGTCGTCATCAGGGAGAGCACACCCATCAGGAGGATCAGGGCGTCCTTGACCCAGTTCTCCACCGGGACGGTCACCGGGTGGGCGCCGCCGTGGTAGATGGTCACCGCGCCCATCTTCACCGAGCCGGACATGATCACCGCACCCATGACCCCCAGCAGGAACAGCCCGTTGTGCAGACCTTCGATCTTCACGCCGCCGCCCTCGCCGGTGTGCTCGGGCTTGTTCTCCTCGCGGCGGTACATGATGGTGTCGAGCACGAAGAAGATGACGAGGATGATGCCCGAAGTCAGGAGCATCTCCTTGAGGATCCCCGTGGTGACCCAGAAGAAGGGCACCCCGTGCAGGAAACCGAGGAAGAGGGGCGGATCGCCCAGCGGCGTAAGCGAGCCGCCGATGTTGGCCACCAGGAAGATGAAGAAGACCACCATATGGACCTTGTTGCGGCGCCACTGGTTGGCCCGCAGCAGGGGCCGGATCAGGACCATGGCCGCGCCCGTGGTGCCGATGAGCGAGGCCATGAAGGTGCCGATGAGCAGCAGGGCCAGGTTCACCCGCGGCGTGCCCGCGAGCGAGCCGCCCACGTAGATCCCGCCGGAGATGGTGAACAGCCCCCACAGCAGGATGATGAAGGGGATGTAGTCCAGCAGGTAGATGTCCAGGATGCTGCCGAAGGCCACCGCCGGGTTCCAGACCAGGAAAGGCACGGCGAACACCAGGGCCCAGGCGGCCGAGACCTTGGGGAAGTGGTGATGCCAGAAGTGGGGGGCGACCAGGGGAAAGATGGCGATGGAAAGCAGGATCCCCACGAAGGGAATGGCTGTCCACAGCGGGAGCAGCCCCACCGGGTTGGTTTCGTGCCCGCCGGCCTGTTCGCCGGCAGCGTGTTCGCCCCCGGCGGCGGCTTCGGGGCTGGCGCCGTGTTCCCCTGCGGCGGCCTGGGCCTGGCCGGCTTCATGGACGGCCTGGGAGGCGCCGTGGTCCTGCGCCAAGGCGGCCGGGCAGGAGATGCCTGCGGCCAGGAACGTTACCAGCAGGATGAAAAGGGGGAGCAGAAGACGCGGGGACGCGCCGCTGCGTGTGACGACAGGAACCATGAAATCGCCTCCATGCAACCGGTTCTGGGAATCCTCGGCGCAGTCAGCCTAGGTGACCGCCCACTGCTTGTCAATTCATGTCGGATCACCCAAGGATTTCTTTAACCCGGATGATTGAATCGCTTCGCGATCCCGCAAGGCGATTCAATCATCCGGGTTAGGCAGTGCCGATCATGCCCCTGATGACGGGTGCTGCACCGTCGATGATGAGTTGGACCGCAATCACCGTCAGCAGGAGCCCCATGAGTTTCTCGATGATCCGCAGGCCGGTATGGCCCAGACGGGCCAGCAGGGCGTCGGCGCCCATGAGGATGCCTCCGGTCAGCAACAGGATCGCCAGGACCGCGGCCATGACCAGCAGCCCCCCCATGGGGCCGGGAGCCTGGGGTGTCAGCACCATGACCGTGGTGATGGACCCGGGGCCGGCGATCATCGGTATTCCCAGGGGGGCCACGGCCGGATCCTCTTCCGTATCGTCCCCCTCGTGCATCAGCGCGTCATCCGCCACGGCACGGTTGATTCCCGTACGCCAGCGGCGAGGCTTCGACTGGAGCATGTCCAGGCCGATGCCGAAGAAGATCACGCCGCCGGCGATGCGGAAGGCGTCGATGGTGATGCCGAACAAGGCCAGCAACTGCGGGCCCAGGAAGGTGAAAACGGCCAGCACGCCGCAGGCGGTGACGAGGGCCTTGATCAGGGTATTCCGCTTGCGGCGGCGGTCCATGTGACGGGTCAGGCCGCTGAAGAAGGGGATGACCCCCAGCGGGTCGATGACCGCGAACAGGGACGACAGGGCCACCAGCATGAAGGCAGTCGTGCTCATGATCCGGGCCTCCGGGTTGGGGACGCGGCAATTATGGTCCATGGCGCCGAAAGCGCCAGCAAATCCCGTTGACGGCGAGCTGACACTGTCGCCATGATCACCCTTGGCCGGCCAGGTGGCCGGGACCAACGGTGAACCGGAGGAGACCCGTGCACGCTGGATTTTCCCACAACCCGGCCCTGGTGGTGGCCCTGGCCCTGGCGGCGGGCGTGGTGGCCCAAACCATCGCCCGCCACCTGAAGATCCCCGGCATCGTCCTGTTGCTGGCTACCGGCGTGGCCCTGGGGCCGGACGGCCTCGGGATCATCCGGCCCCAGGAACTGGGTCCGGCCCTGGACATCCTTATCGGCTTTGCGGTGGCCGTGATCCTTGTCGACGGCGGCCTGAATCTGGACCTGCGGCGCATGCGCCGCCAGGGCGCCGTCATCCGGCGGCTGCTGAGCGTGGGCGTCCTGGTGACGGCGGGGGGAGCGGCGGTGGCCGCGCGCCTGGCGTTGGGGTGGGATTGGACCCCGGCGTTGCTGTTCGGCACCCTGGTCATCGTCACCGGGCCCACCGTAGTCACTCCCCTTCTGCGCCGGATCAAGGTGCGCCGCTCGGTGGAGACCATCCTCGAGAGCGAGGGTGTGCTCATCGACGCGGTGGGTGCGGTGATCGCCGTGGTGGCCCTGGAGATCTCCTTGGGGGAGGCCCACATGGCGGCCGGCGCCCTGAGCGCTCCCCTGCGCCTGGTCACCGGGTTGGTGATGGGCCTTGCCGGCGGCGGCCTGATGGGCCTTCTGCTGCGTCGGCGCACGGTGGTGCCAGACGGTTACGCCACCATCTTCACCCTCTCGGTCACCCTGGCGATCTACCAGTTGAGCAACGCCCTGGTGCCCGAATCCGGCATCATGGCCGCCATCACCGCCGGCGCGGTGGTGGCCAACGCGAACCCCGACAGCGAACGCGAGATCCGGGAGTTCAAGGAGCAACTCACGGTGATGCTCATCGGGATGCTGTTCGTCCTGCTGGCCGCTGACGTCAGGCTGTCCGAGGTCGCCGCCCTCGGCCGGCCCGGGGTGTTTGTGGTCCTGGCCCTGATGCTGGTGGTGCGTCCTCTGAACATCCTGGTATGCACCGCCGGCAGCCATCTCCGCTGGCGCGAGCGCGCCTTCCTGGCCTGGGTCGCGCCGCGGGGGATCGTGGCCGCGGCGGTGGCGTCGCTCTTTGCGACCCGGCTGGACGCCGTGGGGCAGGGTTACGGCCAGGATTTGCGCGCCCTGGTATTCCTGGTCATCGCCGCCACGGTGGTGCTGCAGGGGATGACCGCCGGCTGGGTGGCCCGTCTGCTGGGGGTGCGCCGGCCGGGCGGCCGGGGCATCGCCATCCTGGGCGCCGGACCGGGCCCCCGCCTGATGGCCCGACTGCTGGGCGAGCATGGCCAGGATGTGGTGCTCATCGACGCCAGCGCCGGCGCCTGCCAGGAGGCCGAGGCCGAGGGGCTGCGCGTGATCTACGGCAACGGCCTGACCGAGAGCGTGATCCTG
>JALUJS010000597.1 GCA_027056825.1 Candidatus Krumholzibacteriia bacterium
CAACTACATTCCCTAGCCCGGATTATTCATGAAGGAGCGTAGCGAGGATGAGGAAACAGCGTGACAGGAAAGGGGCTCGCAAGGATTTGCGAGGGAGGCGTACCCGGTGCGGTACGTTGACCGAGCAAATCCGAGAACGCCTTTCCTGTCACGCTGTTAACCATCCGCAGTAGCTCCTTCATGAATATTCCGGGTTAACCAGATCACTTCGAACTGCGTCACGTGAGAAACCGGAATATTCCTGTTCCCTTCTTGAGCCTGAAGTCGGGTTCAACCTTATCTTGTAGGCATGAACGATCTGACCATAGGCAAGGTCGCCGCAGCCGCCGGGGTTCCCGTGGCCACCATCCGCTTCTACGAGCGGCAGGGGCTGGTTCCCGCCCCCGGACGCAACGCCTCGGGCTACCGGGTCTATGACCCGGCCACCGTGGACCGGTTGCGGTTCATCGTCCGGGCCAAGGCCCTGGGCTTCACCCTCGAAGAAATCCGGGAGCTGCTGATGCTGCGGGTCGATGAACAGGCTACATGCAGGGAGATCCGCGAGATCGCCGCCGAGAAAATCGCCATGGTCAGGAAAAAGATCCGCACCCTGCAGGAAATGGAGCGGGCCCTGACCACACTGAGTGCAGAATGCGGAGCGGGCCTGGAGATCGACGAGTGTCCCATCCTGACCTACCTGTCCCGAAAGGACGATGATGACTGATCTCAAGTGCCCCGCCTGCGGAACGCGCGGCCGCAAGGTCGGACCCGTGACCATCGAGAACCTGGCCGTGCCCGAGGCCCTGGCCGGCCTGGACGTCGCCGAAGGCTTCGCCTACTGCCCGGCTCCCGGTTGCGATGTCGTGTGGTTTCATACCACGTCCGGCAAGACCCTCGGCCGCGCCGACTGCCGTGTGCGCGTGGGCATGAAGGAGACCGAACCCCCGCGGCCGGTCTGCTACTGCTTCGAGCACACCGTCGAGGAGATCGAGGCCGAGATCGCCGCCACCGGCAAGACCGACATCCCCGCCTCCATCGCGGACAAGTGCCGCCGGGGGCTGGATCGTTGCGAGGAAACCAATCCCCAGGGCTCATGCTGCCTGGGCAACATCAACAGGATCGTCAAGGCCGCCTCTCCGGCCGCGCCGGCAGGTCCCTTCGCGACCATCGAAGAAGACGACGACTGCTGCAGCCCGTGAACAAGGAACATGCGATCATGACCGGCGATGAACAAAAGCGCGGCCGCCTGGCCACCGTCGGCGCGGTGATCGCCGCCGTCCTTTCCTCGGCCTGCTGCTGGCTGCCGTTGCTGCTGCTCGGTCTGGGTGTCTCGGGCGGGGTCATGGCCTCGACCTTCGCGTCCCTGCGCCCGTGGCTGCTGCCCTTGAGCCTGGTGCTGCTGGCGGTCGGTTGGTACTTCACCCTGCGCCCGGCGCACGGGACCGCCTGCGCCACCGATGGCGACGACTGCTGTGCTCCCCAGGCCGAACTCCGGCCCGGCCGCCGCTTCAACTTGACCATGCTCGTCATCGCCACGGTGATGGTGGGCACCTTCGCCTTCTTCCCCAATTACCTGGGGGCGTTGCTGCCGTCTGCGACCCCCGCCGTCGCCGACCAGACCGTCACCACGGTGCTCGGCATCGAGGGCATGACCTGCGCGGGGTGCGAGGTCCATGTGGAAAAGCGCCTGGAAGAGATCCCCGGCGTGGCGGTCGAAGACGTGGATCACGCCACGGGCCGGGCGGTCATCCACTCGACGGCCGCGGTGCCCGATTCCCTGCTGGAACAGGCGGTGGAAAAATCCGGATACCGGTTCACCGGGAAGATCAGATAGCCGCGGCCGGGAAGCACCAGGTCAAGTCACTAAAAAATCAGTTATTCCGGTACATATATTCATGGTACCAATGAAAAAACCCATGGGAGTCCTGCATGATGACAGCCGGGAAAAGATCCAACCAGGAAACCGGATCCCAGGTCGCCGGAACGGCCCTGAAGAAAACCACCCGCATGTTCCTGGGGGTCCTGCCGATCCTGGCGGCCATGTTGCTGCTGATCGGCCTGGCGGTGACCCTGCTGCCCCAGCGGGTTTCCGCCACCCTGTTCCAGGGCGCACCCC
>JALUJS010000598.1 GCA_027056825.1 Candidatus Krumholzibacteriia bacterium
AAGGTGGCCACCAAGGTGATGGTGGGTGTGCCCCTCAAGGAGCAAGGCATCACCCGCGAGGTCTGGCCCCGGCACCTGTCGGTCAAGGAGGCGGTGCTGCCCTTCGTGCGCTTCCCCGGGGTGGACACGCTGCTGGGGCCGGAGATGCGTTCCACCGGCGAGGTGATGGGTATAGACTGGGAACTGGGCATGGCCTTCGCCCGCAGCCAGCTGGGGGCGGGCCAGAAGCTGCCCACCACCGGCACCGTCTTCATCAGCGCCCGCGACGGCGACAAGGAGGCCATGGTGCCCCTGGCCCGCAAGTTCCACCGCCTGGGCTTCAAGGTGGTGGCCACCCGGGGCACCCACCGCCACCTGGAGGCGGCCGGGCTGGAGGTGGAGATGATATACAAGGTCAGCGAGCAGCGGCCCCACTGCGTGGACGCCATGCTCAGCGGCCAGATCGACCTGGTGATCAACACCGCCCAGGGCAAGGGCCCGGCCAGCGACTCCTTCCAGATTCGCCGCACCGCGGTGGAGCGGGGCCTGCCCTACATAACCACGGTGGCCGCGGCCCAGGCCACGGTGGAGGCGGTGGAGTCCCTGATCAAGAGCGACCGCATGAAGGTGAGGGCCTTGCAGGACTATTACCGGGACATGTGACCGCCCAGGCGGCGGCCGCGTGCGAGGACGAGCGCCATGACATCATCGCCCCCTCAGGAGGGACCCAAGGAGGCCTGCGGGGTATTCGGCGTGTACGGCCACCCCGAGGCGGCCCGGCTCACCTACTACGGGCTCTACGCCCTGCAGCACCGGGGCCAGGAATCGGCCGGCATCGTGGTCTCCGACGGCCGCAACTTCCGCGACCACCGGGACATGGGCCTGGTGCCCGACATCTTCAGCGAGCGCGACCTGCAGCGTCTCACCGGCCACATCTCCTGCGGCCACGTGCGCTACTCCACCACCGGCTCCTCCATCCTGGCCAACGTGCAGCCCTTCATCATCAACTATGCCGGCCACCACATCTGCCTGGGCCACAACGGCAACCTGGTCAACGCCACCGAGCTGAGGCGCTACCTGGAGATGGAGGGCAGCATATTCCAGACCACCACCGACTCCGAGGTGGTGATGCACCTTCTGGCCCGCCACATCAACCAGGGCTTAGAAGAGGGCCTGCTCAGCGCCCTGACCCAACTGCGCGGGGCCTACAGCTTCCTGTTCATGACCGAGTCCATGCTGGTGGCCGCCCGCGACCCCTACGGCTTCCGCCCCCTGTGCCTGGGCCAGTTGGACGGGGCCTACGTGGTGGCCTCGGAGAGTTGCGCCCTGGACCTCATCGACGCCAAGTACCTGCGCCAGGTGGAGCCGGGCGAGGTGGTCTTCATAGACAAGGGCGGCCTGCGCAGCGTGCGTCCCTTCAAGCCTCGCCGCCACGCCCACTGCATATTCGAGTTCATCTACTTCGCCCGGCCCGACTCGGTCATCTTCGGCCAGACCGTCTACCAGGTGCGCCAGAGCCAGGGGGCCCAGATGGCCCGCGAGGCCGCCGACCTGCAGGCCGACTTCGTCATGCCCTTCCCCGACAGCGGCAACTACGCCGCCTTGGGCTTCGCCAAGGCCAGCCACCTGCCCTTCGAGATGGGCATGATCCGCAACCACTACGTGGGCCGCACCTTCATCCAGCCCAGCCAGGACATGCGCGACTTCGGGGTGCGGGTGAAACTCAACCCGGTGCACGAGCTGATCAAGGGCAAGCGGGTCATCATCGTGGAGGACTCCATCATCCGGGGCACCACCACCACCGCCCGGGTAAAGAACATCCGCGAGGCCGGGGCCAAGGAGGTACACATGGTGGTCTCCTGCCCCCCCCACCGCTTCCCCTGCCACTACGGCATAGACTTCTCCACCAAGGGGGAACTCATCGCCTGCAACCACAGCGTGGAGCAGATCCGGGACCGCCTGGGCCTGGACTCTTTGCGCTACCTGTCCATCGAGGGCCTGCTGGCCGGCACCGGGGCCACCCGGGAGGGCTTCTGCCTGGCCTGCTTCGACGGCAACTATCCCGAGCCCCTGGGGGACAAGGTGGGCAAGTTCTGCCTGGAGATATAGAGAG
>JALUJS010000599.1 GCA_027056825.1 Candidatus Krumholzibacteriia bacterium
GATCTGGACCTGGCCAGCCTGGATTCGGACGGCGACGGATGCCTCAACGGGGCCGAGGTCGGCGACAGCTACGGCGACGGCCGGCCCGACGGCAACATCGAGGAACAGACCGGGAATCCGGGGGTCGCCGATGAATGCGGTTCCGGTTCCCTGGTGGACGAGAAACTCTGGGGTACGCTCAAGGCCATGTTCGGCGGCGGCAACTGAGCAGGGCGCCGACCGGACCGCGGACCTGCCTCAACCGGGGAGAATCCTGTGGAAAATCGAGTCATCATCGGCGGCCAATGGGGCGACGAGGGCAAGGGCAAGGTCGTCGATGCGCTCAGCGAGGGCGTCGATTGGGTGATCCGCTACCAGGGCGGCGCCAACGCGGGCCACACGATCTACATCGGCGAGGACAAGCACGTCCTGCACCTGATCCCTTCGGGCATCCTGCGGCCAGGGACCAAGTGCCTGCTGGGGGGGGGGATGGTCATCGATCCCTGGAGCCTGCGGGACGAGATCCTGGCCCTCGAGCAGCGCGGCGTGGAGGTGCGCCCGCACCTGATGATCTCGGCCAACGCCCAGATGCTGCTGCCTTACCACCAGCGCCTGGACGAGCTGCGGGAAGAACGGCTCAAGCGCCAGTGCATCGGGACCACCGGCCGGGGCATCGGGCCGGCCTACCTGGACAAGGTCCAGCGGACGGGCCTGCGCATGGGCGACCTGCGCTTGCCCCTGGAGAATCTCGAGCGCAAATGCATCGAGAAGGTCTTGTCGGCCAACGAGCTGCTCAGCGAGTTCTACCAGGCCGACCCCTTGCCTTCGCGGGTGCTGGCGGGCGAGCTGGTGGACCTGGCCCGCTTCTTCGCGCCCATGGTGGTCGATCCCTACACGGCCCTGCGCCCGGTGCGCGAGGGCCGCGAGAGCGCCCTGTTCGAGGGCGCCCAGGGAACGCTCCTGGACATCGACCACGGAACCTACCCCTATGTGACCAGCAGCAACTGCACCGTCGGGGGCGTGCTGACCGGGACGGGCCTGCCGCCCCAGGTCCTGGGGGATATCAACGGGATCTTCAAGGCCTACCTGACCCGGGTGGGCAACGGGCCGTTCCCCACCGAACTGCTCGGCGAGCAGGGGGAGGCGCTGCGCGAGGCCGGCGGGGAGTTCGGCGCCACCACGGGCCGGGCCCGCCGCTGCGGCTGGTTCGACCTGCTGGGCGCGCGCTACGCCGTGGACATCAACGGCATGACCGGGGTGGTCATCACCAAGCTGGATGTCCTGGACGGCATGCCCGCGGTCAAGGTGGCCACGGCCTACGACCTGGACGGTGAGACCGTCGAGGCCTTCCCCGTCGGGAGCGGCCGGCTGTCCCGCTGCCGGCCCGTCTACACGGAATTCCCCGGCTGGGAAAAACCGACGGGTGACTGCCGCGCCCTGACCGACCTGCCGGCGGCGGCCCGCAAGTACCTGGAGTTCCTCGAGGACAGGCTCGGGACCCTGATCATCGGCGTCAGCGTGGGGCGCAGGCGCGACCAGGTGATCTGGACCCCCACGGGCGTGACCGCCTGACCCTCGGCCGGGACCGTCTTTGACAGGGCAGGGGGGGATTTCTATTATTGGGCCTTCGCGCCGCGGGGGTGCATTCTTTTCAGGGGCCGCTAGCTCATCAGGTAGAGCATCTCCCTTTTAAGGAGAGGGTGGCTGGTTCGAGTCCAGCGCGGCCTACCACATACCGTCCGTGGTCATCGTGTTCCGGGACCTTCCGTACCCGCAGCGCCGCGGGCCGCAGGACGTGAAAAAAGGGCGCCGCATCCGCGGCGCCCTTTTCCATGCGGGTGATTCCGGCGGAACCTACTTGTGCCCGTACTTCCTGGTCCACAGGCGGTCGAACTCGTCCACCGTGCGCTCGAACACGTCCATGGCCGCCTCGATGGGCGCGGGGGTCTCCAGGTCGACCCCGGCGCTGCGCAGGATATCCAGCGGCGGGGCGCTGGAACCGGCCTTGAGCATGTTGTCGATGTAGCGCTTGGCCGCCTTGGGGCCCTGGTCGGAGATCTGCTCGGCCAGGGACAGGCCGCTGGTCAGGCCCGTAGCGTAGGTGAACACGTAGAAGTTGTAGTAGAAGTGGGGGATGAACATCCACTCGCACTCGTCGTCCGGACCCAGCTCGAAGTCGGGGCCGTAGTAGTCCTGGATGAGCTGGGCGTAGAGGCCGTTGAGGTAGTCGGCGGTCAGGGCGTTGCCCTGCTCGGCGTACTCGTGGAAGCGCAGCTCGAAGTCGGCGAACAGCGTCTGCCGGAAGATCGTCAGGCGGATGCTCTCCAGCCGCTGGTTGAGCAGCAGCAGCTTCATGTCGATGTCGTCGTCGTACTTCTTCAGCAGGTAGTCCGTAAGCAGGGCCTCGTTGCAGGTCGAGGCGATCTCGGCCAGGAAGGTGGTGTAGTCGGCGTACACCGGCGGCTGGTTGTGGCTGCTGAACCAGGAGTGCATGGCGTGGCCCATCTCGTGGGCCGTGGTCGAGACCGCGTCGAGGCTGTTGTCGAAGTTGTGCAGCACATAGGGATGGACGTCACGGGCCAGGACGCCGTTGCTGTAGGCGCCGCTGCGCTTGTCCTGGTTGGGGTAGACGTCGATCCAGCCGTTGCCCGGGTCCAGCCCCTCGGCCAGCACCGAGGTGTATTCCTTGCCCAGGGGTTTGAGGGCGTCCAGCACGATCTTGCGGGCCTCGTCGTAGGTGTACTCCGGTTCGACGCCCTCGATCATGGCGTTGTAGAGGTTGGGGAAGGTGAGCTTGCCGTCCAGGCCCATGACCTTGCGCCGCAGTTCGACGTACTTGTGCATGGTCCGCGGCAGGTTCTTGTGCACCGTCTCGACGAGCATACGGTAGGCGTCGGGGCTGATGTTGTCGGGGGAGAGGGCGGCCTCCAGGCAGCTGTCGTAGCCGCGGGCGGTCTTGGTCATGATGTGGCTCTTGACCACGCCGTCCAGCAGGACGGAGAAGGTGTTCTCGTACTTGCGCAGGGTGCCGAAGAAGGCGTCGGCGGCCTGCTTGCGCACCAGGTAGTTGTCGTCCGAGCGCAGGGCGGAAAAACCGCTGACGGTCACCGGGACCTTGTCGCCGTCCGGGCCCACGATCTCGGGAAACTCCATGTCCACGCCCAGCAGGGCTTCGTGGGCGTCGCCCGGCACCGACCGGATGTTGCCGGTCAGGGCCATGATGCGCTCCTCGCCCTCGCCGAGGGTGTGTTCCTTCTGGCGCCACAGTTCGCTGAAGTAGTACCCGAACTGCGCCAGCTCGGGGTTCTCGGCCATGTAGGCCTTGATGACGGCCGGATCGATGGTCAGCAGCTCGGGCTCGATCCAGCTCGTCGCCTCGCCGAAGGCGGGGAATAGGGCGGAGACGCGGCCCTGCATCTGGCGCAGGCTGCTGTCGCCCTGGTTCACGTCGTACTTGGTCTGGGCGTAGACATAGAGCTTGCCCAGGCGCAGGTTGAGGTCCTCCAGGGTCTTTTCCGCCTTCAGGAGGGTCTCGGCGGAATCTCCCAGGTGCCCCTTGAACTCCATCATGGTGGGGATGTCCTGCTTGAGGGCGGCAAGCTCGGCTTCCCATGCCTCGTCGTCGGGAAAGATGTCGGTGGAATGCCACTGGTAGGCGGCAGGCACCTCGGACCGGGGTGTGGTGGGATCGGGGGTGTAGGCCGCGGCCAGGGCCGGCAGGAGCAGCAGCACGGCCAGTAGCGGCGCGACGATCCTTGCGGCCGGACGGTTCGAGCGAGGCAGCATGGGGAAACCTCCATGGCAAAGGTGACACGAAATGGGCCCGGACAGGATGCTGCCCGGTGGCGGAAACTACCGCAGGGGCAGTCCGAGGGGATCGACCGCCGGGCCGGTCGCGGCCTTGGCGGGGAAGTCCACCGGGATCTCCTCCCACGTGAGTTCGTCGGTGACCACGTCGTAGGAAGCGTGGATGATCATGTCCTCGAAAAGGCCCACGAGATAGAGATTCCCGGGGTCGGTGCCCCAGATGCCCATGAACGGCGTCGTCAGGTCCACCAGGGTCCTGCGCTCTCCGGTGTCCGCCACGAAGCTGTAGTCGGGGGTCTGGAACACGATCTGGCCCTCGTCGGTGGCCAGGTAGACGTTGGCGTCGGCGTCCAGCCAGATGTCCCGGATACCGCCGTGGGGATCCTTGGTGACCTTGGGAATGTCCAGCACCCAGCTGTTGTCGGTGTTCAGGCGGTAGAGCCAGCCTTCGGAGGTCCCCAGGTAGTTCCTGGTCATGTCGTCGGGGTCGGACCAGTTGGAGAAGACCCACTCCTCGAGATAGATGGGGTCCCCGCCCAGGGGCCGCAGGATCCAGTCGAATTCGTTGTCCTCGGCCAGGATCATGCCGCGGGTGCCCAGAATGCCGATGTCCGGCCCGTCGTAGTCCGGCTTGTAGTAGGCCCCGCCGATGGCGAAGTTGTTGACCGTCAGCAGGGCGACGACGTCGTCCCGCTGGGAGAGGGTGTCCACCGGGGCGCCCTGCTCGTCCCGAAGGATCATGTCGTTGCGATCCACGCCGGACCAGGTGCTGCCGGACAGGCGGCGCAGGACGCCGTCGTTCCCGCAGGCGTGGATGTTGCCGAGGTAGGACCCGATGCCGTAGAGGTCCTCGCTGGTGCCCGAGTCCATGGCCGACCAGGTGCCGCCGATGTTGCGCCAGATCTTGCCCCCGTGCCCTACGGCGTAGATGGCGCCGTCGTCGGCGAGGTAGAGCTTCACGATGGGCTGGTCGGTGCCCATGTCGTACCACGACCACTCGTTGCCGTCGTAGTGGAACATGGCGCCGGCGTTCCCGCAGGCCCAGATGTCGTTGGTGGCCCGGCCGGTCACGTCGAAGAGCCAGTGCATGGGCTCGGTGGGCGGGGGCGTGGGGAAGGTGACGCTTGCGTCCTTGTTGCAGGCGGCCAGGGCGGCCAGGGACGCGAGCAGGACCCCCAGCAACAGGATCCGTCCGCGCGAGCGCGGGCGCAGGTCAGGATGATCCGCTGTGGCAGTGGCGTGGAACTTCATTGCCGCAATATCCTTGTGTTCGATTGGTGGGGATGACGGTGACGGCCGCCGCCGACAGCGGGCGCCCCGGAAGTACCGTTCCCCGGCGCCGACTGATCCATGCCCGGTAAGGCAAGGGCCGCATTTTCCAACCCATGAATATTAAGCATTCGGCATCTGAAAGTCCACAGGGCAATCGATCCCCGACCCGGGGTTGCAGTTTCGCGTCCGATGGGCAAGATTATGGACAGGGTTATCCTTGAAAGCGAGATGACATGAACCTGCACGCTTCCCGCACCCCGCCGGCTGGGGGGGATCTCTTCGACGCCATCGACGACCTGCGCCGCGAACTCAACGCGGTGATCCTGGCCCACTACTACCAGGAGCCGGACATCCAGGACATCGCAGACCACGTGGGGGACAGCCTCGCCCTGGCCCAGGCCGCCGCCGGCACCGACGCCGAGGTGATCGTCTTCGCCGGGGTGCATTTCATGGCCGAGACCGCGAAGATCCTCAACCCGGACAAGCAGGTGCTGCTGCCGGACCTGGAGGCGGGTTGCAGCCTGGCCGACGGCTGTCCCGCCGACGAGTTCGCCGCCTTCCTGGCGAAATATCCGGGGCACAAGGTGGTCAGCTACATCAACTGCTCAGCCGCCACCAAGGCCATGAGCGACGTGATCTGCACCAGCGGCAATGCGCTGAAGGTCGTGTCCTCGTTCCCGGCCGACCAGCCCATCGTTTTCGCCCCGGACCGGTTCCTGGGCAGTTGGGTGGCGCGCAAACTGAAGCGGGATCTCGTGCTGTGGCCGGGGTCGTGCGAGGTCCACGAGGTATTCAGCGAACGCAGGCTGGTGGAGCTCAAGGCCCTGCACCCGGAGGCCGTGGTCGCGGCGCATCCGGAGTGTCCGGAGGCCATCCTGCAGCACGCCGATCACATCGGCAGCACGGCCGCCATCCTGGCTTTCGCCAGGGATTGCGAGGCCAGGGAAATCATCGTGGTCACCGAGTCGGGCATCCTGCACCAGATGCAGAAGGAGAACCCGGACAAGGTGCTCATTCCCGCCCCGGGCAACGACGAGAGCTGCAACTGCAACGAGTGCCCGTACATGAAGAAGAACACCCTGGAGAAGCTCTACCTGTGCATGCGGGACCGGACGCCCGAGATCACGGTGGATCCCCCGGTGGCCGAGCGGGCCCTGGTTCCCATCCGCCGCATGCTGGAGATCGGGCGGTGACCGTCCCGGCCGGCGTCCGCACCCCCGTCTACCTGGATCACCACGCCACGACTCCGCCCGATCCCCGGGTCCTGGAGGCCATGGACCGCGCCCAGCGCGAGTACTTCGGCAACCCGGCCAGCACAGCCCACGCCTTCGGCTGGTCCGCCGCGGCCCTGGTGGAACGGGCGCGCGAACAGGTGGCCGCCCTGGTGGGCGCGCAACCCCGGGAGGTGGTCTTCACCTCCGGTGCCACCGAGGCGGACAACCTGGCGGTGCTGGGGCTGGCCGCGACCTGCGACCGGCCGGGACATATCGTCTGTTCGGTGTTCGAGCACGAGGCCGTCCTGGAACCGGTGGCTCGCCTGGAGGCGTGGGGCTGGGAGGTGACCCGGGTGCCCTGCGACGGCGAGGGTCTGGTCACGCCGGAGGCGGTGGTCCGGTCCCTGCGGCCGGAAACGCGCCTGGTGGCGGTCATGGCGGCCCAGAACGAGATCGGGGTCATTCAGCCGGTGGCCGGTATCGGCGCGGTGTGCCGCGAACGTGGCGTGCCGCTGTTCACCGACGCGGCCCAGGCGGCCTGGTTGACGGACCTGGACCTGCGCCGGGACTCCCTGGATCTGATCGCCCTCTCGGGACACAAGATGCACGGTCCCAAGGGGGTGGGGGCCCTGGTGATCCGCGCCGGTCGGCCCCGCCTGGTGCTGGAACCCCGGCAACTGGGCGGCGGCCAGGAGCGGGGACTGCGCGCCGGGACCCTCAACGTGCCGGGCATCGTGGGCCTGGGCGAGGCCTGCGCGCTGGCGGCTGCCGGCCGGCCGGCGCGGATC
>JALUJS010000600.1 GCA_027056825.1 Candidatus Krumholzibacteriia bacterium
GCCTCGATGGCCGCCGCGGTGACGCGTACCTTCGCGCTGGATGCGGCCACCGCGGCGGCCATCGAGGCCATGAGCGGCGACCTGTACCTGGAGATCGCCGCCGGTGCGGCGCAGGACGAGAATGCCGTGGGCGGCCCGGCGCTGACGGTGGGCGACGGCCTGCCGGTGGAGGTCGCTGCCACCGCCATCGCCATCGACGGCAACATCGATCCCGTCGAGTGGGCCGCGGCCCAGGTTCTGCCCGACAGCAACGACTCGGCCTGGACCGCCAGCAACGAGATCGACCGTCTGCTGGTGCGCTGGGACCAGGACTACCTGTACCTGGCCATCGACGGGCAGGTCAGCGCCAACAGCTGGCTGCTGTACCTGGACGTCGATCCCGGTTCGGGCAACGGCCAGACCGACCTGACCGCCATCGACGCCTGGGAGCGGGGGGCTTCGTTCACCGCCCCGGGCTTCGCCCCGGATTTCCAGTACGGCTGCTACCAGCACCAGTCGGTGTATGACAGCGACGGGTTCTGGCAGCTGCTCTCGCCGACTGCGACCCAGGACCGCAGCGGCGAGATCCAGTCGGCCTTCGATTCGTACCACACCTTCGGCGACGCCTCGGGCAGCGAACTGGCCATTCCCTGGAACACCCTCTACGGGTTGGGCCAGGGCGCGGTGCCGGCCGGTGCGCAGATCGCCCTGGTGGCTTCGATCTGCTGGGATCCCGAACCGTCCGGCGAACTGGGCGGCGACGTCGTGCCGAACAACCTGGCCGCCGCTCTGCCGGCGGTGGACAACGCCTGGACCCTCACCGTGGACGCCGACGGCAACGGCATTCCCGACGGCGGCGGGGCGAGCGCGACCCCGCCGACGGCGGCGCCCGCGGTGAGCCTGCTGGGCAACGCGCCCAATCCCTTCAATCCCATCACCACCATCGGCTTCGCCGTGGGCGGGACCGAGCCCGTCGCGGTCGACCTGGCCATCTACGATGTCCGGGGCCGCCGGGTGGTGACCCTCTTGCGGGACGTGGTGGCGCCCGGCGAGCACAAGGTCGTCTGGGACGGCCGTGCTACCGACGGGAGCACCGTCTCGGCCGGAACCTATTTCAGTCGTCTGCAAAGCCGCGGGCTGGCGCTGACCCGCCCGCTTTCCCTGGTCAAGTGAGGAGGAGCACCATGAAATTGCGGAACGTCATGGCCGGCAGGGTGCTGCCGGTGCTGGGCATCCTGGTCCTGTGCGCCGCGCTGGCGTCGGCCCAGACCCCCCAGACCATCGTCCTGGACGGTGTGAACGACTTTTTGCCCGGCAACCTGATGGACGCCGACGGCGGGGACACCCAGTACCCCAACATCGACCTGGGCGACTTCTACGTCACCAATGATGCGGTGAATCTCTACCTGGGCCACACCCAGGATCCCGCGGGCTGGGGAGCGGTGCAGATCGGCATCGCCATCGACGTGAACACCGCAGCCGGCGGCGACACCGACCCCTGGGGTCGCCAGCTCGAGTGGAGTCTCGCGGCCAACAAGCCCGATTTCATGTTCTACGTGAACCTGGACAACAACTGGCAGGCCAGCTACCAGTGGGACGGCGCCGCGTGGGTCAACCTGGACCAGGGCCCCGGCGCGCTGGGCTGGGTCACCTCCACGGGCTTCAAGGAACTGGCCGTGATGCTGGGCACCCTGGGCGTCAGCCCCGGCGACATCATCAACGTCGAGACCTGGATCACCCAGGACGGAAGCACCAAGGGACCCCTGGACGCGGCCGCCGGTGACGGCGTGCAGCTCTCGACCCCGAGTACGACCATCTGGGACACCACCGTGCCCATCCCCATGACCGACATGTTCCCCTACACGGTGCAGGCCGCGGCCGACCCCAATCCGCCGGTGGTCAACGGCGTGCAGCCCACCTCCTACCCGGTGGATTCCTTCTTCGACGTCTTCTTCAACGAGCCGGTGGACCAGACCACCGCCGAGAACGCCGCCAACTACGCCTTTACCGGGGCCACCGTGCTGACGGCCGTGCGCGATGCGGGCGATCCCAGCGTGGTGCACCTGACCCTGGATGCTCCCCAGAGCGAATCGGCCTCGCTGTACAC
>JALUJS010000601.1 GCA_027056825.1 Candidatus Krumholzibacteriia bacterium
GGCGCGCGCGGCGAAGAACACGGCCTCCAGCAGGGAGTTGCTGGCCAGCCGGTTGGCGCCGTGGACCCCCGTGCAGGAGACCTCCCCGATGGCGTACAGCCCCGGCAGGCTGGAGCGCGCGTCCATATCCACGGCCACTCCGCCGCACATGTAATGGGCCGCCGGCACCACCGGCACCGGTTCGCCCGCCATGTCGATGCCGAAACGGCGGCAGGTGGCCACCAGATGGGGGAAGCGCGCCTCCACCTTGGCGCGGTCCAGGTGCCGCAGGTCCAGGAACACGCACGGCTCGCCCGTGGTCTTCATCTCCCGGTCGATGCCCCGGGCCACGATGTCCCGCGGCGCAAGCTCGGCCAGTTCGTGGTACCTGGGCATGAAGCGTTCGCCGGCACGGTTGACCAGCAGGGCCCCCTCTCCCCTGACCGCCTCGCTGATCAGGAAGCTCTTGGCCTCCGGATGGTACAGGCAGGTGGGATGGAACTGCACGAACTCCAGGTTCCGCAGCTCGGCCCCGGCCCGGAAGGCCATGGCCAGGCCGTCCCCCGTGGCGATGTCGGGGTTGCTGGTGTAGCTGTAGACCTTGCCGCAGCCCCCGGTGGCCAGCACCACCGCGTCGGCCAGGTGGATGCGGCGCGCCCCGGTGCCGCGGTCCTGGACCACGCAACCGATGACCCGGCCGGCGTCCTGGCCGGTCAGTCCAGCGTCCCGGCCCAGCACCAGTTCCATGCCGATCATGTTCTCGTCGATGGTGATCCGCCCGTCGTCCTGGCAGGCGGCCAGCAACCGCGCCTCGATCTCCCGGCCGGTCAGGTCCTTGCAGTGCAGCACGCGGCGGTGGCTGTGCCCTCCCTCGCGGCCGAGGGCGAAGGATTCCCCGTCCCCCTCCTCGCGCGAAAAAGGCACCCCGTAGCCCACCAGCTTGGCGACAAGATCCGGCCCCGCCTCGACCATGGAGCGCACCACATCCTCGCGGCACAGCCCGGCCCCGGCGGTCAGGGTGTCGTGGATGTGGGACTCGAAGTCGTCAAGGGGCGACACAACCGCCGCGATGCCGCCCTGGGCGTAATTGGTGTTGCTCTCCCGGCTCTCCTTCTTGGTGACGACCCGGACGTTGCCGGTGGCGGCCGCCTGCAGGGCGAACTGGAGCCCCGCGATGCCCGATCCGATGACCAGGTAGCGGCTGTGCACGGGATGCAGGCTGTCTTCAACCATGGAGCCATCCTTCCGCCGGGCGGACGGGTCGTCGCGCCGTTTCCTCAGCCCCGCCAGGCTGTTTTCAGGAACAATCCGGGCTAAAGGAATCGGTCGCGATGCCGATAACAATCCTGGAATCAGAAAATTAACCACAGCCGGCGACGCCTGTCCACAGCGGCGCCGGCGGGCGGTCACATGGAGGGCAAATCGTGAAAACCCGGAGCTTGATGATTCTTTTGACCGTTGCGACCCTGCTGACCTTCGTCGCCGGTTGCAGCACCGACAACAACGAGAGCCAGCGTCTGGTGTGCGAGGTCTCCTCGGTCAATGCGGGAGCGCCCCTGGTCTCGGCGTACCTTAACAGCGGCAACGACAAGATCGTCGGCACAGACGACGACTTCCTGCCCATCGACTGGGTGCCGGTCCTGTTCAAGGCCCGCCCCCTGAACAGCCAGATGCTGTTGCCGGACAACGGGACCTACAGCTGGTTCCATATCACGTCCTACGACCTGGTCTGGCACCCAGGTCCCACCGCGCCGGCCGAACTGGCCAATTACGACGTCACCCGCGGCCTGATCGATCTCATCGTCCCGGTCAACGACGAAGCGGTTGTCAGCGTCCTGGTCGCCGACCGCGGCATGAAGGAAGAGCCCTGGTTCCGCCAGTTGTTCGACGACCTGATGGCGGACAATCCTTCGAGCTTCACGGCCTTCCTGGAGTTCCACTTCTACGGGCATGAATCCGGAAGCGAGCACGAAGTGATGGTTCCCGCGGGACTGGCGGTCACCTTCTACGGAGCCATCTCCTCCAACTAGCGCGCATCCTCCGCGTGACCCTCCACGCGCTCCCGGACCAGATCCGGGAGCGCGTGGAGGGTCACGCGGAGGATG
>JALUJS010000602.1 GCA_027056825.1 Candidatus Krumholzibacteriia bacterium
GGTCAGGGTGGGCACGCCATGGTCGGCCATCACGCTCAGGTCCTTTTCCGAGACGATACGGATCTCCTCCACCCGGTAGGAGAGGCTGCGGCGCGGGGTCTCGAGGACGATCTCCTCGCCCGTCTTCACCTGCTCCAGCCAGGCGAAGTGGGTGTCCCGATGGCCCGCGATCACGCTGTTGCCCGCCTCGCCCGGGGCCACGGTGGCGCTGATGTGCGCCGGGCCGAAGGCCAGGTTCCTGCCGGAAGCGCCCTCCAGCACGATCAGATCCCGGTCATGGGCGGCCGAGCGGAGCCGGGCCACGGGCCAGGTGTCCGCCCAGCGCCAGGGCCGCTGGTGGACGGCGCCCGCGCGGGTCCGCGACCAGGCGGCCTCTAAAAGGATCTGGGCCACCTCGGCCTTCAGGGGGATATAGGCCGCCATCCCCAGGTTCCACACCGCCGCCATGCCGACCACCAGCAGGATCCAGTGACGCGGGCGCAATGACTTCATCCGCCTGAACATCAGTCCGCCTCCCTTTGGCTCGCCAGCCCGCCCTGGAGCAGGATCATGCCGAATGAGAGACCCAGCAACAGCATCCCCAGCAGCAGGTGCAGCGGCGCTGCGGTCCCGGTCTGCGGCAGGCGTCCCCCAGGTGCGCTCATGGTCCATCCGTGGGGCATCTTGTTCGGCACCGCCGCGTCCCGGCTATGCGTGTCGGCGGGCCGGGTCGGGGTCTTGTCCACGGCGACCAGGCTGGTATGCGCGGTCACGATGTGGTGTTTCAGGCCCAGCTCGGTGATCGCCTGCTCGATCTTTTCGGGCGACACGCCACGGCTCTTCTGCTGCTCCAGGCTGCGGATCTTGTTTCTGGCCCAGAGCACATCCAGCCCGCTGGCCTGCCCGCCCTTGACCACGGGCAGCGTGGTCCGCCAGGCCTGGCCGTTCATCCGGCCGCTCAGACGCAGCTCGCGCTCGGAGCGGTCCAGCTTGAAGCTGACGATCAGGGGTTCATGGAGATAGAGATCCGGGACCGGCCGGGGCCAGTAATCGGTCTCGGCCCCGCTGCCCCAATGGATCTGGATGTCGGAGAGCACCGGAAACTCCAGTTTCTCGAACAGCCGGTCCATCTTCTCCCTGACCTCACCGATATCACCGATGTAGGTGAAGGTCCCCTTGCCCAGGGTGGCGGCCTCGCGCATGAAGTAGGCGTTCGGCGCCGAGCCGATACCGACGGTAAACAGGCGTGAGCGTCCCAGCCGGCCGTCGATGATGCGGAACAACCCCGCCTCGTTGCCGACACTGCCATCGGTCAGGAACACCACCTGCCGCACGCGGCCGTCCTCCTTCTGATCCTTCAGCGCGGCCTCCAGCGCACCGGCCATCTCGGTCCCTCCATTGGCGACCAGGCCATCCACGAACCGTCTCGCCCGGGACAGGTTTTGCGGGGTGACCTCGACCGCCTTCGGCGCAAACAGGCGGGTGACCGAATTGAACTCGATGATGTTGAAGCGGTCCCCCGGTTTCAGACGGTCGAGACCGAGCTTGAGGGCCTCCCTGGCCTGCCGAATGGAGGTGCCGGCCATGGAACCTGAGGTATCGATCACAAAGATCATCTCCCGCGAGAGGGCGTTCTGCCGGGCCCAGCCGATCTCGGGCGGCATCAGCATGAGCAGTGCGTAATCCGCATCCTCCCGCGCCTGCACGAACAGGGCGGCACGCGGCGCCTTGCCGGGCTCGGGCGTCCACACCAGCTCGAAGTCGCGGTCCGCCGGCACCGTTCCCTTGGCCAGGGTGACGCGATAACGATGCGGCCGGGTCTCCACCCACTGGATCGGATGGTAGCTGCTGGTGATCTGGCTCAGCGGCATGCCGGCATCGAGATTCACGGTGATACGGATTGGGTTGGGATGCCCCTCCCCGGCCGCCGTCATCGGCGGGGTGATCTGGCTGGCGTCGGGCACCTGGTCGGTGTTCAGCGCCCAGCCGCCGCCGTCGAAGCCGCCGATCTTCGGCGTGCCGGGGATGTAGCGCACGCCCACCGTCAGCGGAAAGCGGATGGAAAAACGCCCGTCCCGATAGCTGACGCTCTGCTGATA
>JALUJS010000603.1 GCA_027056825.1 Candidatus Krumholzibacteriia bacterium
TCCCAACCTGGCCCCTGCGGGCCAGTGGCGGGAAAGCCTCTGTGTTGTGGATCCTCCGCGGCGCGGCCTGGAGAAGGAGGGCCTGGCGGCCCTGGGCAAGGCCTCCCCGCGCCACATCCTCTACATGAGCTGCGATCCGGCCACCCTGGCCCGGGACACCGCCCGCCTCGCCGAAAGGGGCTACCGGCCGCTCAAGCTCCAGGTGCTGGACATGTTCCCCCAGACCGCCCACATCGAATCCCTGCTCCTGCTTGAAAAACCGGGCAGTTAATTGCTATAATATACGCTCGCCCAGTTGCCGTCCCACCACTGAACACGGGGATTGATTCACCATGACAAGCCACGTCCTGCGCGGCCGCCACCGGGCGGCGCTGACGACCCTGTCCACCCTGATCCTGGCCTGCGTCCTGGTGGCCGCCCCGGTGCTGGCCCAGGGGCTCGACCTGTCGGGTTGGACCATCGAGCAGGCCAACAGCACCTCGGTCTACACCATCCCTGCCGGCACCGTGATCCAGCCGGACGGCTACCTGGTGCTGGGACGCTTCGCGGACCGGGCCTCCTTCGAGGCCTTCTGGGGCGTCAGCCTGGGCGCCAATGTGATCTACCTGACCAACGACCAGGACGCTCCCGCGGTGCCCATGGTCAACGGCGACGAAACCTATACGGTGAAGGACAGCGGCGGCGTGGTGATCGACGGGCCGACCCCCGCCTTCGACACCGCCTTCCTGTCCCACCAGCGCAACGATCCCGAGGCGGCCCCGTGGACCCTGGACAGCGCCGCGTCCACTCCCGGCTACGGCGTCGAGGCCCAGGATGGCGTGTTCAGCGGCCTGGTCATCAGCGAGGCCAGCGATGCCGCCGGCAGCGGCAACTACATCTACGAGTTCGTCGAGCTGTACTACGACGCCGATGCGGGCACGGGCGGGAACCTCGCCCCGTCCATCAGCGGCACGGCGATCTCCCCGGCCGCCCCGGCAGCCGGCGACAACATCACCTTCACCGCCACCATCACCGACAGCGACGGGACCGTCAGCCTGGCCCAGGTGTTCTACCGTTACAGCGGCGCCGCCTTCATCGGTATCGACATGACGGCCACCGGCGGGGATGTCTACGAAGCCACCCTCTTCAGCGCCCAGGGCGGTTCGACCCTCGAGTACTACATCCGCGCCCAGGACAACGATGGCGCCGTGGCCGTCGATCCGGCCGGCGCCCCCGCGGCCTTCTACTCCGTTTCCATCTCCGGCGGCGTCGGGCGCCTCATCGTGTTCGACCATGCCCACGACCAGGACGCCGGCAGCAATGGCAACTGGCGTATCGACGACAACTTCCCCGACCCCTCGCCCGCAGCCCCGACCAGCGAGACCTCCTGGAACGGGCAGCTCTCGAGCTGGGGTTTCGAACTGTACCAGCTGGGTTACACGGTCCGCAGCAACACCGCGGCCTTCACCAGCACCTCTCTGACGGGCGTGGATCTGGTGATCATCCCCGAGCCGCAGAACCCGTTCAGCGCCGCGGAGATCGAGGCCCTCCGGCAGTATGTCTTCGACGGTGGCTCGCTGTGCTTCATCGCCGACCACAACAGCAGCGACCGCAACGGCAACGGCTGGGACAGCGCCAGCATCTTCGGCGGCTACAGCGTCCCGCACATCTCCGACCCGGTCGGCGCCGATGTCGAGACCTTCTGCGGGGCCCTCTTCGGCCTGCATGTGCACGTCAAGGACGAAGGCAACAACAGCATCAGCGGCACCTTCACCAACGTCCTGAACGATCCGGCCAATCCCGTGCTGCACGGCCCCTACGGTGACGTGAACAGCGTGGTCTACCACGTGGGCAACACCATCAGCCTGTGGCCGACCGCCAACCCGGACCTGAGCGATGTCGGCGGGCTGGTGTCCCTTGACGCCGGTGATCCCCACTGCGCGGCCTGGTCCCGCTACGGCGCGGGCAAGGTCTTCGGCTTCGGCGACAGCTCGGACATGGCCGACGGCACCGGCAGCGAGGACCACATCGACAACTGGCACGAGGCCGACCACCGCGCCCTGTTCCTGAACGCCACCATGTGGTTGCTGGAC
>JALUJS010000604.1 GCA_027056825.1 Candidatus Krumholzibacteriia bacterium
TCTCCATGATGCGCTACGCGGTGGGCACTGCCCGGCGGGCATGGCTTGAGCCCCGGGACGTTCTGAACACGCGACCCCTCCCCGACCTCCTGGAATGGCTGAACAAACGGCGGCCCTAACCCCGTTTCCCATGTAATTGGACTTTTGACGAAGCCCTGAGGCGTGGAACAGGAAAAAGTGCGGGGTGGCACACGCCACCCCGCCTGTCGGGGGATCGGAAAGGGGTAGTCCCTACGGGAACATGCCGCCCGCCAAACAACCCGTGTCACACCTCCTCGTCGTCACCCACCACCCGAAACCGTCGTCGCCTTGCGCTCTGCCCATCGGCCTCATCCTCGAAGGGGGGAAGGTACACCTGGCCGGACATGCCGCCCCACGGATTGACCTGGTTGCCGGGGATAGCGGGAGGCGCGACGATGATCGTCGGCTGCTGTCGCTCGGACGACGCCCTCGGCTCGCGATACGCATCGGCGCGCCGCAGGGCGAAGAGTAGGATGAGGCTCATCGGGATGCTGGCTGCGACCCCGAAGACCACCCCGATCACCACGGCCATTGCCGATTCGCTCAAGCGGACGCCGACGACATAGGCCAGGGTGGCGGCGAAGATGATGGCAGCAATCGGGCCCCAGTTCTTCATCATACCTCCCCTACCTCCTCACGCTGCTGAGACTGCCAACCGCCGCGGGAGGCGAGCGCGCCCCCTTCGAGACGCGACCGATTGATGGGCAATCTCCTCGACCATTCGCTTGACCATGTTGGCGTCGGCGTAGGCCGCCTGAAACCGGATAACCTGCCCACCGGCGACGAGCATGAACTCACCGTGTCCCCTCAGATGCTCGGCGCCCGTTCCCGCCAGCCCTGCAGCCACGCGCGCATCGTCCGCGCTCGTGACCCGGCCGACGATGCGCACGGGAAAGTTCCCCTTCATCACGCCACCCAGCACACTGGCCGCGGGCTTCTGCGTCGCGGCGACCACATGGATGCCCGCCTCTCGTCCTCGCTGCACAAGGCGCGTAATCGCTTGCGATGCCCTCTTCTTGCCCACCGCGAGCACTTCCGCCAATTCGTCGATGAACACGATCATCCGCGGCCAACTGTAGGCCTCGCGATCCCGAACTTCCATCAGTTCGACCAGCCGGTCCAGCATGTGCAGGATCGCGTCCGGGTGGAATACCACGCCGCCTCCCCACACGTGGGGCAGGTTCTCCAACGGTCCAAGCCCGCGCCGCTTCGGGTCGATGAGCACCAGTTGGACGTGGGCTTGCCGGTTCCACAGGGCAAGGGTGAGCCCCATGATGCGCATGAGCACTGTCTTGCCCGAGCCCGTAGTGCCCGCCACGAGCACATGGGCCACGTCGGGGCTGTCCAATCGAAGGAGCAGGGGCACCCCTTCGTCGTCCACCCCCAGTAGACTCGTGGCCCGCGGCACCCTGCGTACCTTGCGTGCCAGCCGCTCCAGTGGGATGGGCTTCCGATCCTGGCGAGGGATTTCTATTTCCAGCACGCCACGTCGACGTTTCACGTCCACATGCGGCACCCCCAGCGCGAGCGCGAGTTCCTCGGCCAGCACCGAGACCTTCTGCACTCGCGTGCCCAGCGGGGTCACCAACTCGAACCTAATGGCTCGGGGCGTGATTTTCCCACCCCTGACTCGCGCGTGCACCCGGTGGCTTGCCAACACCATTTCAATTCGATCCGCTTGCATATCGAGTGTACGCCGCATGCCCGCCTCCTCATAATCATGCCTCAATATTCAGCTCTGCGTCTCAACTATAGCACATCCGTTCCAAAAAGATCTACCTATTTCATCCCAGTGCCTTGGGAATTGGGTAAACCCGTTTGGGATTAGGGATTCCTTGGGAAACGTAAGAACATTCGCTTGGGGGCGACAAGATGGGGGGAGCACGCTGGGGGACTTGCAGTGCCCAGCCGGAGCGGCTACACTTGGGGGTGGAGGACGTGGGCATGTATAGACGATAGACCATTGACGATGGTGGCCGGCTATCGTCGTACGTGTGGGATCGTTGCCTGCGTCCCGGTTGGGCCCACTTTTCCAACAGTTGTAA
>JALUJS010000605.1 GCA_027056825.1 Candidatus Krumholzibacteriia bacterium
GACGCCCAGCAGCGGCAGGATGGCCAGGGCCAGCAGGACGATGCCCATGCCGCCCAGCCAGTGGGTCAGCGCGCGCCACAGCAGCACGCCGTGGGTGCGGCTCTCGATGTCCGTGAGGATGGAGGCGCCGGTGGTGGTGAAACCTGATATGGACTCGAACACCGCATCCACGAACGAGGGAATCTGGCCGCTCAGCCAGTAGGGGACGGCGCCGAGCAGGCCGACCACCAGCCAGCCCAGGCCCACCACCGCGAACCCCTCGCGCACATGCAGGTCCGGGGCGTCCCGCACCGTCATCAGGACGAATCCACCCAGCAGGACGCCGATGCCCGCGGCCGCCAGGAAGTGGGGCCAGTCGGGATCGCCGTACAGGGCCGAGACGGACGCCGGCACGAGCAGGCAGGCCGCGGTGACCAGCAGCAGGAAAGCCAGGACCTTCAGCACCGCGCGCAGGTTCACGCCTGGTCTCCCGAGAAGAATTCAACGACCCGGTCCACGCCCCGGGACTGGGCGAAAACCACGACCTGGTCCCCGGCCTCCAGGACGGTGTCGCCCTTGGGCGTCAGCACGCGGCCCTGCTTGAGCACGGCCCCGATCACCGCGTCGCGGGGGAAGTCGAGGGCCGCGAGTTTCCGGCCCAGCCAGGGGCAGTGCGGATCCACTTCCAGTTGCAGGATCTCAGCCCCGCTGTAGCCCAGGGATTCGGAACTGACCACGGCCCCGCGCTGGACGAAGCCGGCGATCCAGTTGGAGGTTGCCAGGCGGGGGGAGATGGCCGCATCCACCCCCAGCAGCGGCAGCAGGGGCACGTAATCGGGCCGATCCACCAGGCACACGGTCTTGGCCGCGCCATGGTGGCGGGCCAGCAGGCAGGCCATGATGTTGGTTTCCTCGTCCTGGGCCACCGCGACGAAGCCGTCCATCTCGGCCACGCCCTCGGCCTCCAGCAGGGCGGAGTCCGCACCCTCGCCGTGCAGGACCAGGGCGTGCCGCAGGCGGCGGCTGGCCAGGCGGCACTTCTGTTCGTTGCGGTCGATGATCTTGACCTTCACCCCGGCGGCCAGAAGGTCGCGCGCCAGCTCCCGACCCATGGCGTTGGCGCCCACGATCATCACGTGGGACAGCCGGCGCTTGCGGGCCTGGAAGTAGATCAGCGAGCGGTTGACGATGCTGCGCGAGCCGGCCATGAAGACCATGTCCCCTGCCTGGAGCACGGTCCTGCCCGAGGGGATGAGGGTCTCGTCGTCGCGCACGATGGTTGTCACCAGGGCCAGCCGGTCCCCGAGCTTGCGGTCCAGGTCCGCCAGGGAGCGCCCCTCGACGCGGCTGTCGGGTTCCACGCGGGCGCCGATGATGCGCACCTTGCCCCCGGCGAAATCATGGATTTCGGTGGCCCCGGTCTGGAACAGCACCTCGCGGATGGAGTGGACGGCCTCGTGGTCGGGGTTGATGGCCATGTCGATGCCATCGAGCAACAAGCGGTGATCCTGGTAGTAGTCTTCCTGGCGTACGCGGGCCACCTTGACCCCGGCGCCCAGGGCGTGAGCCGTCTGGCAGGCGATGATGTTGATCTCGTCCCGGTTGGTCACCGCGGCCACCAGGCCGCAGTCGCGCATGCCGATCTCGCGCAGGGTGGTGGGGTTTACACCGTTGCCGTGGACCAGGCGGCAGTCCAGGTGTTCGCTCACGGCGTCGATCTGCTCCTGGCTGCTCTCGACCAGGATGACGTCGTGTTCGCGCCGGCTGATGGTCTGGGCCAGCTGGAACCCCACGGCTCCCGCGCCGATGATGACGATCTTCAAGGCCTGTCTCCGTTCCGCGGAACCCCCGCTGGGGACAGAGGGGCGCCGCCGTTTACCGCAATGTGACCAAGCGGGTCGTCAAGCACCCCAAGGGCGCTTTGCGGGACAGCGGCCTGCGACATCACATCCTGCGCCCCCCGGATGTGACCGCGTTGCTTTCCCACCCCCAAGCCGGTGGGTCATGGGAGGGCATGATTATCGAGGAGATCCGCCGCCAATGGAATGAGAAAGGAGTGGGATTCGATGCCTGCCACTACCGGACAGATGTGAAGGGGTTCCCGCCTGACCGACGAAGGGAGGGGGTGTTTCCACTTGACATTAAGACGACAATTATTGTATGAAATAATGGGGAGCGGAGAACTCCAATCGACATATTTCCTGGTTGAAGCCTGAATCCGACCCTGAAGCAACATCGAGGAGGGATGATTGTGATTCGCCCAACGTCTGTTCCGGAACGGATCCTTCGTCCCTTGATGGTCATCGTCCTCATGCTGGCCACTGTTGTGATAGTTTCCTGCGGCGGGGGGGATTCGGAAGTCACGACCCCCACCGGCGGAGATGGCGCTACCGAAGAAGACTTCTTCGATAGCGCGCGGCTCCTGGACGGGGCCCTGCAGGTATTCGCCGACGCTGCGGAAAACGCCACGGGACAACCTGTGCCGGATTCCTATGCGGCCTTGGACGCGGCAGCCACCTGGCTCGAGGGGCAGCCCGGGGTGGATGGGGTAGCTTTGGATGACTCCTCTTACCTTCATATCGATTTCGCCTCGGGCCTGTATCAATTGCTCTACCTGGATTTCAAGAGAGAGGACGGCACCAGCCTGAATCGTGGAGGGGGCGGGGGAACAGGCGCGATGGCCACCTTCCCGGCCAAGACCGGTGACTGCGATGGGGTCCTTGATAATTCCCGCATTCTGTTCTACACCGCGGTGACATCGGACTTCGGCATCAATCTGGCCGACCAGCTCGCGGTCAAGGAACAGATGGAAGCTGCCCAACTGGGCCTGGAAGTCACCATCATGCGGGACAGCCAATGCACTCCCGATCTTTTCGCCTCCTTTGGCCAGTATGGTCTGGTTTTTATCGACTCGCACGGGTCCCGGAACGGAACCCTGACCGGATCCAGCATCCATGTTCCCGACGGCGCGGAATCGGTTGGTCTGAGCACCTTTCTCGCGCTTGCTCGTGAGCAGGTGGGGGTAGCCAATGTTGACCGTTTGCTGCGGGGTGATCTTTTTCTCGGACGTTCAATTCCCGTGAATCTGGATTCTTCCGAGTGGTTCGGAGGCCTTGAAGGTTTCCAGCCTGGGGAATACGAGATCTGGGTATCCAGCAGTTTCGTGCGCCACATGGGGTCCCTCGCCGGCACCATCGTGTTCAACGGATCCTGCTTCAGCGGCATGACCAGCCCGACGGACGAGTATCCGGATCCTATCGGTGCCGCCTACCTCTCTCGCTCGCCCCTGGCCTACTACGGGTGGACCAGGGATGACGGGTCCAGCCGCACGGTGGACAGCCGGGTTTGCGAGGAAGCCAAGCAAAACTACATCGATAACATGCTGGACGGATACTGCACCGGGGAGGCAAGCCGTAGGGAGGACGGAACTGTTTTCGTGAGCATTCCGCGGCCGCGCAAATTTGGCAGCTTTCTGAAGATCTACGGCGATTCGACCTCTCATTACGAGGGGCTCTGCGACCTGGAGGAGTTTACCGATAGCCGTGACAACCAAGTTTACGCCACCGCCTGCATTGATGGGAAGGTCTGGATGGCTGAGAATCTGCGCTGGTCGGGTGCCGGCGTGAGCTTCAACAACGCCACCGCCAACGATGCGACGATGGGCCGGATGTACACGGGCCAGGAGGTTTCCGGTGGGCAGAGCACCGCAGGCGGAAACTCCGTGCAGGGTATCTGTCCCCAGGGCTGGCATGTTCCGTCACGCGATGAGGTCCTGGCCCTGATCGAAGCTGCCGGAGGCTCGGGGGGTGGGCGGCATCTGGCTTCCCGGACCGCCTGGCCATCGTATACGAGCCCGACCGATGCCCTGGGTTTCCACATGGTGCCCACCGGGTACGGCATCATCGATGACTTCGCCCAGGATGAAAATGATGAGGTGGGCCAGGAGTGGTTCTCCCCGACCTATCCCAATATCATCGGCCAATCGTTCTTCTGGACCGGCGAACGGAGCTCGTTCAACGGCCAGCCGGCAGGTTACATGTACTTTCTAAGCACCGTGGTTTCGGAGAACTCAGGGTTCTACCTGGGAATTTCGTCTGACTTGGAAGGCATCGATGATCCCGGTGCCGAAACCCAATTGCCCTGCCGGTGCGTAAAGGATGACCCGGAATAACTCGATCCTTCACCGTTGCCTCGCTGCCTGCTGAAGGCAGGAAACTCCGCCGTGACCTGCACGCACACCAGGTGGAATCCGTCACCATCGTTGCCGGTTCCGTAGCAACCTGTGCGATAGAAGCCGGTCAACGGATCCAGGCTGCAGTCGCGCATGCCGATCTTCAAGCCCCGGCTCCGTTCCGTGTAACTCGTGCAGGGGACAAACACGCAGATTATGCTACCTTTCCCACTGCGACATTGACCCGGGCTGCAGGGCAAGCCGCATTCGGTGTGAACGTGACGCGATGCCGTGGAGGTCGTGCTGATCGTGAAGAGGATTCCGGTGTTGTTGTCCAGCGCGACCCGTGCCCCGCTGTACCCTTTCCTGGTGGCGGCCCTGCCGGTTATCAGGTTCTATGGCCGCAACTTCCGTCTCCTGCCCATGCGGGACAACCTGCCCCTGGTGTTCATCTACTGGCTGGTGACGCTGGGTCTGCTGGCGACCGGGCGGCTGGTCTGGAAGAGCTGGTCGCGTGCCGCGCTGGTCCTGGCGCCGCTGCTGGCCGTCCTGTTCTCGGGCCAGGCCATGGGTGCGGGGGTGTCGGTGGTCATGCTGGTTTTGACCATGGCGCTGGGCGTCCTGCTGGCCCCGCGGTCCGGCAGGTTGCCCTGGCCGGACCTGCCCCTGGTGAACCTGCCCCTGAACGCGGCGCTGCTGGTGTTGGCCGCCTGGCCGCTGGTCGCCCCGGTGACCGCGGTGTTCGATCACGACGGGCCGCGGCCATCCGCTCTTTTCCGCCAGGACCTGCAGGTTCCGGATCCGGTCGCGGGCCGGGACCTGCCGGATGTGTACTTCCTGCTGGTGGACGGCCTGGGCCAGCCCGATTTCCTGGAGCAGGTCTACGGCCTGCCTGATGCGGAATACACGGGAATCCTGCAGCGACGGGGATTCCGTGTCATGCGGCACTGTTACGCGAACTACCCGCAAACGGCCCTGTCGCTCTCGGGCACCCTGAACGCGGCGGCGTTGCCGGAGGTGCTGGATATCCCCGACCGCGAATCCCGCGAGCGGCGGGTGCTGGACGAACTGGCGGGGCGTTCGCGGGTGGCCAGGGCCTTCGCCCGGCTGGGCTACCGGATCGTCAGCTACCCCTCGGGCTACCCCTTGACCCGGTTCGCGGTGAGCGACCAACGGCATCAGCCCGCGGTCCATCCGACCTTCACCGACTACTATGTCCTGAACGACGGCTGCCTGCCCCTGCTGTCCCGGCTGCTGGGAAAGGGGCCGGCGGGATTCTCCTACGCCCTGCGCCGCGGCCGCCTCCACTACATCCTCGACCATCTGGACCAGGCCCGCCGCGGCGTGCCCGCGGACAAGCCGGTGTTCGTGTTCGCCCACATCCTGGCCCCGCACCCACCTTTCGTGTTCCGGGACAACGGCAAGCCCGTGCCGTCGAAGCACCTGTTCGCCTTCGCCGACGGCAGCCACTGGTACAACATCCACGGCCGCGACAAGCCCCTGTACCGCAAGCTGTACTCCGGCCAGGCCCGGTACATCATGAAGAGGCTGGGCGAGACGGTGGACCGCATCCTGGCCGCCTCGCCCCGGCCGCCGGTGATCATCATCCAGGGCGACCACGGGCCGGGATCGGAGCTGGACTGGGACCGGCCCCGTCAGACCAACCACAACGAGCGCATGGGCATCTACAACGCCTGGCTCACCCCGCCGGGGATCGAGCCCGCGCTTTACGAGGGGATGACGGCGGTCAACACCTTCCCCCTGCTCTTCAACGCCATGACCGGTTCGGATCTGCCTCTGCGACCGGATGAGGCGTGGTTCGCGACCATGAAGAACCCCTATATCTTCCATCCCCTGAAATTCGAACCTTGTACCTCGGAAAATGTGTCTCAATAGTGCCGGCACAGTCTCCCGTCCAGCTAACCCCTTGTCCCATGGATGGTTGCCTTCGCCATCCGTGGCTCCGGCAACCTCGGCATTCGGCCCCTCCGCCATCCATGGCTCCAGGGCCTCCATGACGCCATGGGACAAGGGGTTGGCCGGACGGGGGCCCACGCACCGGACTGAAGGACACAATTTCAGAGGCACAAGGAAATTCCAATGACTCCGGGGTGTGTGTTATTTTGACATGACAAGATGGCATGTCTGGCTCTCTGGATGGCGTTGTATGCGGTATACAATTTCTTAAGGTTTTCTTAAGGTATTCTTAACATATCACTTATGTGAATCCTCTCCGGATCTGATCTTTGGCCCGCCCCCTGCAATACCCCCCGCGAGCAAAAGATCCATCCTCACGGATGACACGATACAAAGGAGAGCGAACCATGAAGAACATGACCGTCAACGCCATGGAAGCCCTGCAAAAGGCGCAGTCCAGGGCTTACGAACTGAAACACTCGGAGCTGGAGCCCCTGCACCTGCTGTGGGCGCTGTTGAGCGAGACCGGCCTGGCCACCAACACCCTGCGGGGGATGGAGCTGGATCCGGGGCTGATCCTGCGCACCGTGGACCAGGAGCTGCAGAGCCTGCCCCAGGTCACCGGCCAGCAGGATGTGCCGGCTCCCAGCCGCGAGCTGCAGAAGGTCTTCCTGGAAGCGGAGACTCTGGCCAAGAAGAGCGGCGGCATGGTGGGCACCCGCGAGTTGCTGCTGGCCCTGGCTGCCGATTCCGGGCGCGCCGGCAGCGTGCTGAAGACCTTCGACATCACCGCGCAGAAGATGGCCCGCGCCCTGGAGGCCACCGGCGGGTCGGCCGCCTATGACGGCGACGACGAGTCGGCCGCCCAGGAGGGCAACGAGTCGGCCCTGGACAAGTACGCCCGCGACCTGTGCGCGGC
>JALUJS010000606.1 GCA_027056825.1 Candidatus Krumholzibacteriia bacterium
GGTCCGGTTCCTGCGCCTGATCTTCACCGATATCCTCGGCCATGCCAAGAACGTGGAGGTCCCTGCCAGCCAGTTCGACAAGGCCCTGCGCGGGGAGATCATGTTCGACGGCTCGTCCATCGAGGGCTTCACCCGCATCGAGGAATCGGACATGCTGTTGGTGCCGGACCTGCGCACCTACGCCGTCTTTCCCTATTCGGAGGGTGGCCAGACCGTCGCCCGCCTGATCTGCGACGTCTACAACGCCGACCGCACGCCGTTTGCCGGCTGTCCGCGGCTGACCCTCCGGCGCCTGCTGGACCGTTTCGCCGAGCGGGACCTGGTGCCCGTCTGCGGTCCCGAACTGGAATTCTTCCTCTTCCACACCGACGAGTTCGGCAACCCCACCACCCAGACCCATGACACCGGCGGCTACTTCGACCTGTCCCCGGTGGACCTGGGGGAGGACGCCCGGCGGGACATCGTGGACGCCCTGGAGGCCATGGGCTTCGAGATCGAGGCCGCCCACCACGAGGTGGCCCCCGGCCAGCACGAGATCGACTTCAAGTACGCCGAGGCCCTGGAGACGGCCGACCGGGTCACCACCTTCCGCATGGTGGTCAAGAAGGTGGCCCAGGACTACGGCCTGCACGCCACCTTCATGCCCAAGCCTCTGGCCGGGGTCAACGGCTCGGGCATGCACACCCACCAGTCCCTGTTCCGGGAAGTTGACGGGGATCTGACCAACATCTTCTTCGATCCGGAAGCCGACAACCAGCTCAGCGGGACCATGCTGCACTACATCGGCGGCCTGCTGCACCACGCGCGGTCCTTCGTGGCCATCACCAACCCGCTGGTGAACTCCTACAAGCGGCTGGTGCCCGGTTACGAGGCCCCGACCAACGTGGCGTGGTCGGACCACAACCGCAGCCCCCTGATCCGCGTGCCGGCCCGCCGCCGCGCCGGGACACGCTGCGAGGTCCGGGTGCCCGACCCGGCCTGCAACCCCTACCTGGCTTTCACGGTGATGCTTGCCGCCGGCCTGGACGGCATCGACAACGCCCTGGACCCGGGCGCCCCGGTCAACCGCAACGTCTTCGGCATGACCGAGCAGGAGAAGAGCGAGGCGGGCATCACCCAGCTGCCGCGCGACCTGTGCGAGGCGGTGGATGAACTGGAACGGGACGCAGTCCTCAGGGAGGCGCTGGGAGAGCACATCGCCGCCCACTTCATCGCCGCCAAGCGCGAGGTGTGGCGGGAGTACAGCGCCCAGGTGGGGCCCTGGGAACTGGACCGTTACCTCGGGGCCTACTGACCGGCCCGGGAGCTGACATGTGGCACAATTCCGGCGTGCTGGCCCTGGCCAGCGGATTGCTGGCCCAAGCGGCGAAAGTGCTGGTGGAACTGGTGTTCCACGGGCGCTGGCGTCCCGGATTGTTCCTGGTCAACGGCGGCATGCCCTCCAGCCACGCCGCCACCGTCACCACCCTGACGGTCCTGGTCGGGCGCAGCGAGGGGGTGGATTCCAACATCTTCAGCCTCGTCTTCATCTTCAGCCTGTTCGTGATCTTCGAGGCCACGGGCCTGCGCCAGGAGATGGGCAAGCAGGCCCAACTGCTCAACGAACTGCTCGACGGCGGAGTGCACGGCTGGAGCGAGACGCTGCAGGGGGGGCGGCTGCGCGAGCTCATGGGCCATACCTGGGGGGAAGTGGCCGGAGGTATTCTTTGCGGTTTGTTCGCGGCCTGGTGGTGGGGACCGTCCGCCTGATGACTCTTTTTAAAGTTTTCATTAAAAATCTTTATTGACAGTCCCCTGTGGATGTCTAGAATCATTCCCAACAGGATGCCAGCTCAGGCAAGCCTTTCGATATAGATGATCCGGTGACGGAGGGAACCGGCCGGATAAAGACGCTATTGTCGAAAGGATTCGACATGAGGATCATCGCCCTTGCCAACCAGAAAGGCGGGTGCGGAAAGACAACCTGCGCAACCAACCTCGCCGCCGCCCTCGCCATGCGGGACAACCGTGTCCTGCTCATCGACAACGACCCGCAGGGCCATGCCCTATGAC
>JALUJS010000607.1 GCA_027056825.1 Candidatus Krumholzibacteriia bacterium
AAGGAGGACCGGCCCCGCGAGTACGAGCAGCTCGTGGCCGAGGGCCGGCTGGAGGAGCACCTTGTCGAACCCCTGGATGAAAGCTTCGTCAAGGTGCTGAAGTTCTTCGGCTTCACGGCGCTGACCATCGGGATGTCCCTGATCATCCTGATCATCTACGCCGTTCTGTTCGGATACCGATGAGGGGAGCCGGCGGTCGGTGGGCCGTCGGGATACCGGGAGGGGAGGACCGCGGTCCGGTGCTACGAGGAGACGCGTGATGAAAATGCTGTTGAAAGCCTTGGTTCTGGTCTCGACGGTGCTGGTTGCAGCTGCGCCCGCAAGCGCCGGAGGGGACGACGCGCTCCTGGCGGGGAGCTACTGGTACGCCTTCGACAACATCACTGGGATCCAGCCCGGTGCCCGCGTGGTGGTCTGGGTCACCGTACCTCCTGCGTGGCACGGCCAGGAGGTCGAGCTGGGCGCCATCGAACCCGAACCGGCGGCACTGCTGGACGACCCGGCGACCGGCAACACGGTGATCGAATGGGTCGTCCAACCCGAGACCTTCACCATGCTCCCCAAGGAGAAGCCCCGGCACATCTTCTTCCACTACGATTTCCGGGTGAAGTCCCGGCCGGTGAAGATCGATCCGGCCGCTCACACCGGAGGCGAATACGATCGTGACAGCGAGATCTGGCGCCGCTACACGCGCCGGGAGACCCTGCTGCAAACCGACGGGGACATCCTGGACAAGGCGCGGGAGATCACCGCCGGTGTGACCGATCCCGTCCAAAGGGCCCGGGCGGTGTTCGGCTGGATCACCGCGAACTTCACCTTCGTGCCCGGCGGGCGCGGCGAGCGCGACGCCCGCTCCATCCTCGCCTCCGGCCAGGGCGATTGCGAGCAGTACTCCCTGCTCTTCGTCGCCATGTGCCGCAGCCTGGGCATTCCCGCCCGCACGGTGACCAACGTCTGGCCCAACGCGACCATGCACGTCTTCGCCGAGATCCTCACGCCGGACGGGACCTGGCTGCCGGTGGACATCTCCGTCGCCCAGCTGATGCGCCCGGACGGCGGCGGCATGGCCCCGGCGGACGCCCGGGACTTCGTCCAGGCCCTGGGACTGCCTCCGGGCGATCCGGCCTACATGTTCGGAAACCTCTACGACCGCCGCGCGGTGGTCACCGTGGGCAACAACATCAGCTTCACCTCCCCGGCCATGGGCCGTCTGATGACCTTCCAGCGCATGCGGCCCGGGGGAGACGCCGCCTCGCCCGAGGCGCTCGAGTTCACGGGCCTGAACGAGGACGTGGTCCACGGCGGGTTCTACGTCATCGGCGACCAGCCCGCCGGCGAGAAGGAGGCCCACGAACTGGTGCACCTGCGCCTGGCCGACCGCTTCTTCGCGGCCGGCCGCTACGATGTCGCCGAAGCCGGGTGTCGGGCGAGCCTCGAGGCCCAGCCTGACGCGGTGAAGGCCTGGTTGAACATGGGTCGCGTGTACATGCACAAGCAGGATTACTACCGCGCCGAGGCGGCCTTCAAGCGCGCGCTCAAGGGCGGCGCCGGCAATCCCCAGGAGAAGCTGGAAGCCTCCATCTGGGCCCACAACTACCTGGGCAACTGTTATGACCTGCTGGGCCACAGGGACATGGCCTTGGAGCAGTACCGTACCGTGGTGGAGATGGGGAACAACCTCAAGGGCGCCGTGGACTACGCGCGGAAGTACCTGGACAAGCCCTTCGACATGTATCCCGCCTGGGTCGGGGCCCGCTGAGGTCCCGGACGACGCAAAAGGGCATCCCCGCCGGGGGATGCCCTTTTTTCATGTCCGCGGTTCGCAGTCAGTCGCCCTCGTAGGCCGCGGCGATGCGGAACTCGTCCAGGCCCACCCAGAAGGCCTGCACCCCGTCGAGCATCTCGCGGCCGCCCCAAAGGAACTTCTCCTCGTCGAAGCCGTCGGTGAAATACAGCTCTTCCAGCTCGTCCATGACGTGGCCGGCGTGCTGGTCCTCGATCCGGTCGTGCCAGGTGAAGAAGGCCAGGGGCAGATCGAGGTTCTCCCGCTTGCGGAAGGCGTCCAGGCCGGCCACGAGCTGCTTCCAGAAGCCGGCGGCCGCCCAGTTCTCCACCGCGAAGCTGGCGCCCTCGGCGATGTTGGGATCCTCGCTGCCGTAGATGGCGGCGAGCTGGTCGCAGAAGAACAGGGTCGCCGGGGAACCGTGGCGACGCTTGCCCATGTCGTTGAAGCCCAGGCCCAGCACCTCGCCCATGCTCAAAAGCCATTCGAAGTGGGCCGCGCGGAAGCGGAAGGTACCGCCGTCCACCGAACCCTGGATGGAGACGATGTCGGGATCCCCTTCGCGCTCCGGGTCGTCCACGTGGTCGGGACCGGGCTTGTTGAACATGACGCCGATCTCGTTGGCGAGGATCTCCTTGGATGCGCGCATGCCCTCGAGGGAACCGGCGTTGATGGTCTTCAGGAGCTGGGCGATGAGGAAGAGGTTGGAGAAGACGGAGAACTGCACGATGAAGTGGGTGACCACCTCGCGGTCGGCCCGTCCGGTGGCGAACCAGCGGCAGAAGCGGTTGTCGGTGATGACCGGATGGGTCATCAGCTCGTCGTTGCAACGCGCCACGAATTTCCGGAAGCGATCGGCGTCCTGGGTGGAGATTTCACCGTTGGCGGCGCGGTCCAGGATGGCTTGGGATACGGTAAGCGGCATGGGGACCTCCGGGGAAATGGCTGAAGTCTGATTGAATCGCTACGTTCCTTCATGTCATCGCTTGCGGGATCGCGGGCGATTCAATCATCCGGGTTGACCCGATACCAACAGGATAACAACAATCCTGAAAAGACGCATGGATGAAGAAGCCCCCGCCGCGAAGCGACGGGGGCGGCAGGGGTGATGAGGCAGGCTACTTGAACTGGGACTTCACCCAGGCGGTCGTCACGCTCTTGGGCCGCTCGATGGGCGAACCCATGGCGCGGTTGATGATCAGCTGGCTGAGCATCCCCATGGCGCGGGAGACCGAGAACAGCACGGTGTAGTAGGAGAACTCCCGCAGACCGTAGTGGTACAGCAGGGCGCCGCTGCCCGCGTCCACGTTGGGCCAGGGGTTCTTGGCCTTGCCGTGCTCCTTGAGCACGCCGGGAACGATGGTGTAGATCTTGTCCACCAGCTTCATCACCGGATCATCCGGGAAGTGCTTCATGCCGAAGGCCCGGAAGGCGGTAAAGCGCGGATCGGTCACGCGCAGCACGGCGTGGCCGTAACCGGGGATGACCTTGCCGCTGTTCAGGGTGTCCCACGCGAACTTGCGCAGCTGCTCGTCGGTGGGCACGCCGCGGAACTGCTTCTTCAGCTCCAGGACCCACTTGAGGCATTCCTGGTTGGCGAGGCCGTGCAACGGCCCGGCCAGGCCGTTCAGGCCCGCGGAGACGGCGTAGTAGGCGTCGCTCAGGGCCGAGCCCACCAGGTGGCAGGTATGGGCCGACACGTTGCCGCCCTCGTGGTCGCAGTGCAGGACCAGGTACAGGCGCATGCAGTCGGCGAACTCGCCGCTCTTGTCGGGCACGCCCAGCATGCGGGCGTAGTTCTCGGCCCAGCTCAGGTCCTTGCGGGGACTGATCCGCTTGCCCTTGCGGAAGCGCATCCGGTAGACGCCCGCGGCGATGACGGGGATCTTCGCCAGCAGGTCGAGGCTGTCCTCGAGGGTGGGCTTCCAGTAGTCCATCTTGCTCATGCCCGCGGCGTAGGCCTTGGCGAACTTGCTTTCGCGCTGCATGGCGAGGATGGCGGTGTCGAGCATGCACATGGGGTGGGAGTTGGCGGGCATGGCCTCCAGCACCTTCCACACATAGGACGGGACCTTGGCCCGCGAGGCGAGTTCCTCCGTCAGGGCCTTGCGGTCCCGGGCGTTGGGCAGCTCGCCGGTGCACAGCAGGTAGAAGATGTCCTCGGGGGTCTTGTCGGTCAGCTCGCCGATGGGGATGTTCCTGACGAGCAAGCCCTTGTCCGGTGGAACCTCGGACGTGTCGCAGATCATGCCCTTGACGCCGCGCATGCCGCCGTAGGCCTGCATGACGGTGACGTCGCTGATCTTCTTGCCGCCGTGCTTCTTGACGAGCGCGCGGATCTCGTTTCTCCAGTCGGGGATCTTCTTCGCCAGCGCATTCTGGAGCTTGGCCATGGCACTCTCCTTTGATCGGATCGGTGCGGGATGTCGGATGCCGTGAGGAATTAAACAGCCTCCGCATCCATGCCTGAAAACCCATTGTAACGGAGTGAATTGCACGCCTTTACGGCATCGATGCTCTTGTCGGGGAATGTAACAGGTAGGCTCTGGCAATGCAACCGCAGGGGATTGCCGGAGCGCATCCGGCCCGGCGGGAGCGCGGAGGCGTATGAAATACCTCCGAATTCATTGCAAAGCGGAACCAAGGAGTTAACTTTGCACCATGCAGGCACCGGCGGCGGCGCAACTCGCGTCCGCCCCTCGGGTCTGGTCACCCGCATTTCTTCACCGGGAGGATTCCCATGGATGATGTGAAGCTCTGTCTGGATATCCTCGAGAAGGCCATCACCTTCGAGGAGGAGGGCATGGCGTTTTTCCAGGACCGGGCCACCAACGCCCCTTCGGTCCTCGAGCGTAACCTCTTCAACAGCCTGGCCAAGGACGAGGCCGGCCACAAGGCCTACCTGGTCAAGATCCGCGACGACCTGCTGCGGGAGCAGTCCGTGGACGTCCTACCCGAGGTCGACGACGACCACGTCCTGAACGTGAGGCAGATCTTCGAGGGTGCCCTCGAGGAAGCCCATGATCCCTACGATTTCCAGCTGGAGGAGCTGGAGATCCTCAAGGGGGCCATGGACGTCGAGCGCCGCGGCTACCACATGTACGCCAAGGCGGCCGCCGAAGTCTCCTCGCCCCGCGCCAAGGAGCTGTTCGAGCACCTGGCCGAGGAGGAGCAGAACCACTACACCCTGCTGAAGAACACCTACGACTTCATGTCCGATCCCGAGGCCTTCGATTCGTTCGACGGCAACGCCATGCTCGACGGCGGCTAGGCCGTGACCGACCAGGAGCGCCGGGACTTCTTTCGCCGCATCGTCGCCATGGCTCCCATGGCGACGGGCGGCAATCTTCCCTACCGACGTCTGTGCCGCGAATACGGGGCCGTCAGGACCTGCAGCGAGATGGTCCTGGCCCACAAGCTCGTCAAGGGCGGGGAGCGCCCCCTGTTGCGGCATCATCCGGACGAGACCGACTTCGGCGTGCAACTGGCCGGCAAGCGGCCGGAGGTCGTGGCCGACGCCGCGGTGATCGCGGTCGAGGCCGGAGCGCGCTTCATCGACCTGAACTTCGGCTGTCCCATCGACCTGGTGGTGCGCAAGGGGGCGGGCGCGGCCCTGTTGCGCAGACCCGGCAAGCTGGCCGCGGTGGTGGCGGCGGTGCGCGCGGCGGTGGATCTGCCCCTGTCGGCCAAGATCCGCCTGGGCTACTCCGCCGACCGGATCAACTGCGTCAAGGTGGCGCGCATGGTCGAGGAGGCCGGCGCCGACGCCGTGGTCGTCCATGGCCGGACCAGGGCCCAGCGCTACCGCCTGAGCGCGGATTGGGACCGTATCGATGAGGTGGCCCGCGCCGTGTCCATCCCGGTGGTGGGCAACGGGGACATCCTGACCTGCTGGGATCTCGAGCGGCGCCGCGCCGAGACCGCCGTGGAATCCTTCCTCATCGCCCGCGGCGCCCTGATCAAGCCTTGGATCTTCACCGAGCTGCGGGACATGAAGCCCTTGTATCCCGAACCGGCCGACCGCTGGGGTACGATGCGCCGCTACTTCGACCTCGCACGCGAGCATTTCGGGGACGACGCCAGGGGGCTCGGCAGGGTGCGCCGTTTCTTTCTGTGGCACCTGGGATTCTGGAACAGGTATTATCCCTGGCGGCGGGAGGACTTCCTGCGGACGGCCCCGGATTCCCTGTTGCAGGCGCGCAACCCACGGCCTCCCGCGGACCCGCAGTGGGAGTTGCTGGCCAGCGCCGACAAGAAGGACCACGAGCGGATCTGGGACATGCTGCTGGCTGGTGATCATCCCGGAGCCTGAACCCGCGGCGAGAAGGAGTGCCCTCATGCGCATCTACACCCGAACCGGAGACGCGGGGCAGACCTCGCTGGCCGACGGCACCCGGGTGCCCAAGTCCCAGCCCAGGGTCGCTCTCTACGGCGATATCGACGAACTGAACAGCGTCCTCGGCTGTTGCCTGGCCGCCCTGCCCGGGGATGAGGGCAAGACCGTACAGACCCTGCGGGCGAGCCTGGGGGACATCCAGCGACAGCTGTTCGCCCTAGGGATGGTCGTCGCCGATCCCCGTCTCTGCGGGGATCCGGACTACGGCAAGAGTCACCCGCTGCCGGTGCGCAGCCTCGAGGTCCTGATCGACTCCCTGGAGAAGGGCCTGCCGCCGCTCAGGAATTTCATCCTGCCGGCGGGCAGCCAGGCGGCGGCCTTCCTGCACCTGGCCCGGACGGTTTGCCGGCGCTGCGAGCGCAAGGCGGTGGCCCTGGCCGAACATGAGGCCGTGCCGGCGGAGGCGGTGATGTTCCTGAACCGGCTCAGCGATTTCCTCTTCGTCGCCGCCCGCGCGGCCAACGCCGCGGCCGGGCTGTCCGACGTGACCTGGTCCCTCGACGACAAGGGCGAGTGAGTGTTCGGGTTCCTGTTCGCATCCTTGCCGCTGAATAATTCCCGGCCCGGCGGGGTAGCCTTCCCGCAGGACGAGGACGCCCGGGAAGACCGCCGGGACATCGAGCGTTTCCTGCAGGGCTCCCAGCAGGGATTCGAGGACCTGATGAATCGCTACCGGCAAAGCGCCTACGGCATCGCCCTGGGCCTGACGGGAAACCACGACGACGCCATGGACGCGGTGCAGCGCGCCTTCATCAGCGTGCACCGCTCCCTGCACCGCTTCCGTCTGGGCGAGC
>JALUJS010000608.1 GCA_027056825.1 Candidatus Krumholzibacteriia bacterium
GACCAAGGCGGGCGGTGGCGAAGACGCCGCCAGCGTGGCGCGCGCCCGCGCCATGGAGCTGGCCATCACCGAGGCCAACGACCGGCAGGGCGTGAAGGGGCGCCCCTTTCGCCTACGTATCTGTGACGCCGGCGGGCCCACCAACGCGCCGGCGGCGGTGGCGGCAGAGCTGGCCGAGGCCGTGATCACGGGCCCGACCCCACCGGCCGCCCTGCTCACCGGCGGCACCGACGAGACCTTGGCGGTGCAGGCCGCCACGCGGCAGGCCAAGATCTTGGTGATGTCCATCTCCGCCACCTCGCCGGACCTCACGGACGCCGACGACGACGGCCTGCTCTGGCGGGTGACGCCGAGCGATCGTGTGCAGGGGCTGGTGCTCTCCCCAACGGAACAGGACGCCCTGGCCGACCGGGAACGGGCCTTGCGCGAGCGATTAGCACGGCTGAAGGAGCTGTACCTGGCCGGGGACATCTCCCCGGTGACGGTGCCGACCGCCTACATGGCCCAGGATCCTGACGAGCAGCTCGTGGCCACCACCGTGGCGGGGGAACTGCGCCTGGGACGGCCGCGGGCCGACGTTCCGGGTGAACTGGCGGCCGCGGACCTGGAAGGTGTGGGCGACCTCGACCCCCGCCTGCTTTCGGCCGGCCAGAAGCAGCGCCTGGCCCTGACCATCGCCTTGGGGTGCCGGCCGCGGCTGCTGCTGTGCGACGAGCCCACCGCGCTGCAGGACGCCTGCCAGGTGCGCTGGGTTCTGGCCAGGCTGCAACGCTGGCGGCGGGAGACCGGCGGGACCCTGCTGACGGCCACCTGCGACCGCCGCGAGGCGGCCCTGGCCGACTATCTGGTGATACTGCGCGAGGGCAGGATCGTGGCCCGGGGTCCGCGCCAGGACCTGTGGGAGACCCCTCTGGTGCAGGACCTGCTCCTGGATCCGGAGGCTGATCCCGGTCCGCGGCCCGCGCCGCCTGCTCCGTCCGGGATGGGACAGGCCGGAACGGAACTGTTGCGGCTCGAGGGTGTGGGCTGCCGTTTGCAGGGCCCGGGGGGGGGCTTTGCGGGCATCGACTTGGAGCTTCCGGTCGGTGGAAGGTTGGGCCTGACCGGTCCCAACGGGTGCGGCAAGAGCACCCTGCTGGCGGTGTGCGCGGGGCTGCGGCCTCCGGACACCGGCCGCGTCGTCCTGGCCGGGCGGCGGCTCTACCGGAAGGGCGGTGCCGAACCGGAACACGGCCTGGCCCTGCTGGCGCCCCAGTTTCCCGAGTACATGTTCCTGCGGCCCACCGTGGCCGGGGAAATCGCGCTGGGTCCGCTGCCGCCGGGGACCGATCCGGAGGGCCTGCTGCGTGTCCTGGGCCTGGACCCCCTGTTGGCCGACCGGAATCCCCATGACCTGAGCACCGGGCAGCGCCGCCGCCTGGCCGTGGGCCTGGTGCTGCACGGCGGCCGGCCGCTGCTGTTTCTGGACGAACCCACCGCGGCCCTGGACCGGGCCGGGCGCGAGGGGGTCCTGGCCATGCTGGCGGACGCGCCCGCCGGAGCCGGCGTGATCATCGCCTCCCACGACCGGAACTTCCTGGCCCGTGCGGGCTGCCGCATCCTGGAGATGCGCCCCGGGAAAACGGGGCTTGCCGCCCCTGCGGGGGGTTGTTAGATTCTGCCCGAATTCCAACCCGTCAAGGAGGGCCCCGGACACATCGGCATGGAGCGCAGCCCCATGCCTTTTTTGCGGGCCGCAACCCGAGGAAGATCCATGAATTTCGCCGAAAAAGCCGTCATCATGGACGCCAACGAAATGCACCGCGCCGTCCGGCGCATGGCCCACGAGGTGGTCGAGGCCAACAAGGGCGTCGAGAACCTCGTGCTGCTGGGCATCCAGCGTCGCGGCGTGAGCATCGCGCGCATGCTGGGCGAGGCCATCGCGCAGATCGAGGGCCAGGCGGTGCCCCAGGGCGCCCTGGACATCACCTTCTACCGGGACGACCTGTCCACCCTCGGGCCGGCGCCCCAGGTCTCCAGCACGGAGATGCCCTTCGACGTGACGGGCCGGAATATCATCCTGGTGGACGACGTGCTCTACACCGGCCGCACCGTGCGCGCGGCCCTGGACGTGATCATGGACTGGGGCCGTCCGGCGGCCATCCGCCTGGCCGTGCTGGTGGACCGCGGGCACCGCGAACTGCCCATCCGGCCGGATTTCGTGGGCAAGAACGTGCCGACCTCCCAGAAGGAGATCATCAAGGTGAAGGTCACCGAGTTCGACGACACCGAAGAGGTTGTCGTCGGGGAGGTCGTGGCGGAATGATCCTCAAGAGCAAGGATGTCCTGGGCCTCGAGGACATGAGCGCCGAGGAGATCCTGGGCGTGCTGGAGATCGCCTCCCGCTTCCGGGCCGTCTTCGACCGGCCCGTGCGCAACGTGCCCATCATGCGCGGCCGCACCGTGGTCAACTTCTTCCACGAGCCCAGCACCCGCACCCGCATCAGCTTCGAGCTGGCCGAAAAGCGGCTCTCGGCGGACATCGTGAATTTCTCGGCGGCCACCAGCAGCTTCAAGAAGGGCGAGACCCTGCGCGATACCGCCGAGAACCTGGCGGCCATGAAGATCGACATGCTCGTGATCCGTCACAGCTCGCCGGGTTCGGCGCGCTATCTGGCCCGGGTGCTGGACTGCTCGGTGATCAACGCAGGTGACGGCGCCCACGAGCATCCGACCCAGGGCCTGCTGGACATCATGACCATGCGGCAACGGCTGGGGGATCTGCGGGGGAAGAAGGTCACCATCATCGGGGACATCGCCCACAGCCGCGTGGCCCGTTCGAACATCTGGGGCCTGACCAAGCTGGGGGCCGAGGTGACCCTGTGCGGGCCGCCGACCATGGTACCGGGCAGCCTGGAGAAGCTGGGCGTGACGGTCGAATGCGACCTGCGCAAGGCGGTGGCCGACGCCGACGTGCTGAACGTGCTGCGCATCCAACTGGAACGGGGGGCCGGAAGCACCTTCCCCGGCAACCGCGAATACCACCGCATGTACGGCATCACCGAGGATGTGGTCCGTAGCCTGAAGCCCGAGGCCTTCATCATGCACCCGGGACCCATGAACCGGGATGTGGAGATCGCCGGCGAGGTCGCCGACGGTCCGCGGCAGGTCATCCTGGACCAGGTGGCCAACGGGGTGGCCGTGCGCATGGCCCTGATCTACCTGCTGTCCGGCGGCGACCCCGGCGCCCTGGGCGGCGGCGATTGAAAACCCAACCGCGCGGGCGCCGCAGGCCCGCCGTCAGCAAAGAGGTTCCTGCATGCAATGGAGTTGGAAGCGGATTCCCGCGGAATACCTGGTGACGAACGTGCGGCTCTGCCAGAACGGCAAGATCGGCCGTCGCAAGGGATTCCTGCACGTCAAGAAGGGCCGCATCGAACAGGTGGGCGTGGGCGAGCCGTCCGGTGAAGGCCTTCCCGCCCTGGACGGCGGGGGGCTGGTCTGCGCCCCCGGCCTGATCGACATGCACGTGCACTTCCGCGAGCCCGGCCAGGAGGAGAAGGAGACCATCGCCAGCGGCAGCCTGGCCGCCGCGTGCGGCGGGTTCACCTCGGTGGTCACCATGCCCAACACCGAGCCGGCCATCGACCACTCCGGCATGGTGAAGTACGTGGTTGACCGGGGCAAGGAGGCGGGGCTGTGCCGGGTCTTCCCCACCGGCGCCATCAGCAAGGGCCGCAAGGGCGAGCAGATGTGCGAGTTCGGGGAGATGGTCGCCGCCGGCGCGGTGGGTTTCACCGACGACGGCTCTCCCGTGGTCAACGGCGGTCTCATGGCCAACGCCCTGAAGTTCGCCCGGCTGCTGGGCGTGCCGGTGATCAGCCACGCCGAGGACCTGAGCATCGTCGGCGGCGGCGTCATGCACGCCGGCTACTGGTCCGCGCGCCTGGGCCTGTCGGGCATGCCCCGGGCCGGCGAGGACGCGGCCACCTTCCGGGACATCGAACTGGCCCGCGCCACCGGCGGCCACCTGCACATCGCCCATGTCTCCACCCGTGGGGCCGTGGAGATCATCCGCCGCGCCAAGCAGGACGGGGTCCACGTCACCGCCGAGGCCACCCCGCACCACTTCAGCCTGGATCATTCCCGCTGCCGGGACTTCTCGCCCCTGTTCAAGATGAATCCGCCCCTGCGCGAGCCCGAGGACGTCGAGGCCATCGCCGAGGGCCTGGCCGACGGGACCATCGACTGCATCGCCACCGACCACGCCCCGCACACGGCCACGCAGAAGGAATACCAGTTCGACCAGGCGCCCTTCGGCGTGCTGGGCCTGGAGACCGCCTTCGGGGTGGGGGTGACCTACCTGGTGAAGAACGGGGTCATGGACCTGGGCAAACTCATCGCCCTGATGTCCGAGCGGCCCGCCGCGGTCCTGGGCCTGCCCTACGGCAAGCTGGAAGAAGGGGCGGTGGCGGACTTCACCCTGCTGGACCCGGATCATGTCTGGACGGTGACGGTGGACCACCTGCGATCGCGCAGCCGCAACTCCAGCTACCTGGGCGAGGAACTGACCGGCAAGGCCGGCGCGACCTTCCTGCGCGGCAGGCTGACCTGGCGGGATCCCGAGGTGATTGGCGCCGATTGACGGCCGCGGAACATATCTTGCAATTCCGGGTTCGAGTGGCGCGGGCCGGCCGGACACCGGGCGGCCAGGTTGTTGTGCAAATGCAAGAAGCGGAGAAAGTGGTGCAGAGGATCGTTCCGGGCCGAATCCGACGGCGTCTCCGGCAAGGGGCAGGTAGTCCCCCGCGGGGGACGGCACACCTGGCCCGGCGGGCGGTCCCCATGCTGGCGGCCATCCTGCTCCTGGTGGCCGGTTGCGCCAAGTACAACACCTTTTTCAACGCCAAGCGGGCCTTCGACGACGCCGAGCACGTGCGGGAGGAAGCCCTGCGCAAGCACGAGGATCCGCCCAAGCCCAAGGGGCAGCAGAAGACCGACTACGAGACCGCTATCCGCAAGGCCCAGAAGATTCTCGACGACTACCCCGGACACAGCCTGACCGACGACGCCCTCTTCCTGCAGGCCAAGGCGTACCACCGGCTCGAATCCTACCGCATGTCCATCCGCAAGCTGGATCTGCTGTTCGCCAACTTCCCCAAGACCGAATACATGGAGGAGGCCCTCTACCTGCAGGGCCTCAACCACCTGCTGATCGGCAGCCTGGTCAAGAGCCAGGAATACCTGGACCGCCTGGCGAAGCTGTTTCCCGACAGCCGATACCAGGCCGAGACGCGCCGCGTGATCGGCGACAACGCCTTTACCATGAAGGACTGGGAGACGGCCTACGACAGCTACCAGGAGTACCTGGCCCAGGAGGGCGACCTGCGGGATCCCGACCGCATCGGCCTGAAGCTCGCCGACTGTTGCTGGGAGCTTCACCGCTACCAGGAGGCGGTGCCGGTGCTGGATCGGGTTATCGGGGAAACCCTCAGCAGCGAGCTTGCCTTCCGGGCCAAGTTGCTCAAGGTGCGCATGCTGACCCGTCTGGGTCGCTACGACGAGGCCGCGGCCCTCATCGAGGAGATCCGGCCCGAGGCCGAGATCTACCGCTCCCAGGGCATGCTGGCCTTGGCCGAGGCGGAGAACCTGTTCGCCCAGGGCCGGGCCGATAAGGCCACGCCCCTGCTGGAGAACATGCCGGACGAGTGGAAGACGGCCGAGGTCCGGGCGCGCGCGGCCGACCTGCTGGGTTACCGCTTCCTGGAAAAGGGGGAGTGGGAGGAGGCCAAGAAGCAGTTCCAGGAGGCCATCAAGAACAAGACGGTTCTGGAGGATCCCGAGCGCACGCGGCGGCTCAACGGCAACCTGAACGACTACCTGGCCGCCGAGGCGGCCCTGAAGGACGCCAAGGGTGCGAAGGTGCCCCGTTTGAAGCTGCTGGAAGCCAACGCCCTGCTGTTCGGATTGGGACGGCCGCACCGGGCCGCGGACCTGTACCTGGAGGCCGCCGCCGACACCGCCGCCGATTCCAGCGACGCCGCCCGGGCCCTGTACGGCGCCTGGCTCGCCTACAGGGACCACCTGGACCGGCCGGATTCGGCCGCCATCGCGGCGGCCATGCTGCAGGAACGCTTTCCCGCTTCTCCCCAGGCCTTCGAGACACGCCGTGACCGTGGGGGCGAGGATCTGCTGGAATACCTGCTGGGCCTGCAGAGGGTCAAGCAGCAGGAGAACTATGCCGCCCTGAGCCCGGAGGAACGCGCCGCCCTGGAAAGCGCCCCCGAGGAGTCGGGCGCCGCCGCCCGGTCCGGGCCCACCGGACCGGTGACCCGCCGCCGCATGGTGTACTTCTCCCGGCGCGAGAACCTGGTCTTCCCCGCGCCGGAGCGGATCATCCCCCTGTCCGACCGTCTGCACGCCGCCCACCAAAGGGATGAGGAAACCGAATCGGCCGGGGACCGGCCCGCCGCCACCGCGGAAACCGGCCAGGCGGCCGGAACCGGCGGCGTGACCGCGCCTGCGGGAAGCGCTCCTGTCGGCGGCGGGGCCGCGGCGGCAGCCGACAGCACCGCGGTCGGCGGCCGGGACGCCGCCGAGGCGGCCAGGATCAAGGCCGCGCAGGACGCGGCGAAGAAGCAGGAAGACGAGCAGAAGAAGAAGGAAAACGAGAAGAAGAAGAAAAAGAAGCGCAGCGAAAGCTGGGATATCCTGCGCTGAACCGACCGCTGAAGGAGACCCCATGGCCGCTCCGGCCGTGCCCGCCCCCTGCCGCCTGCATGCGCTCGTGCGCCGCAACGATCCGGTCAGCAACGGCCTGTTGTTGCTGGAACTGGAACCGGAACGGTCCGCGCCGCCCCTTTCGGCGGGGCGGGACTTCTTCCTCCCCGGACAGTTCGCCATGCTGAACCGGGCCGGCGCGCGGGCCTGGACCTTCGGCCGCCCCCTGTCCATCCTCGACTGGGGCGCCGACCGGGCGCGCTTCCTCT
>JALUJS010000609.1 GCA_027056825.1 Candidatus Krumholzibacteriia bacterium
CGGTCAGCGGCGTCGAGGAAACGGTCTTCGGCTTTTCCATCGGGCAGCCCTGGCCCAACCCGAGCAGCGCCGGCACGAACCTGTCCTTCTCTCTTCCCTCGGACCAGCCGGTGCGGCTGGACGTGTGCGACCTCAAGGGCCGTCGGGTGGCGCGCCTGGCCGACGGCACCCTGTCGCGCGGATTCCACCGCGTGGCCTGGGACGGCCGGACCCGGGGCGGCGGCCGGGCCGCGGCGGGGATCTATTTCTTCCGTCTTGCAGCCCCCAGCGGCGTGTTGACGCAGAAGATCCTACTGCTGCGCTGATCCCGGCCAACAGGCTGTGAACCGTGAAGAAAGGGGCCGGGTCTTCACCCGGCCCCTTTACCTTGCGAAGCGCTTGCCTACCGGTCTACCGATACAGGCTCTTCACATCGCCCCAGCTGGCGGCCTCGTCGGCAACCGGGCCGGTGCAATTGCCGTTGGCCTCGAACACGGGCGTCTCGACATCCCCCGAGGATGGGGTCAGGGCGATGGCGAGATTCACGTCATCGCCGTCGAGATAACACGGCAGGGCCTCATCGGCGGTGTGGTAATAGACCGGCCCCACGAAGACCTCCAGCGGAACCAGGGAGTCGAAGAAGTAGAAGCCCATATCCATCACGACCACCGTACCGTCCACGGCGGCCAGGGGCTCGCCCAGGCCCACCATGTACTCGTCCGTCCGCGTCGCGGCGTCGATGGCCAGTCCGCGATAGGTCACGCCGGTCATGACCGCGCCGTCGCCGACCGCGGTGATCTTCGCTTCCCAGCCGCTGATGGAGGAACTGGTCAGTTCCGTCAGCACCACGTAGGTGGTGATCATGCCTTCAACGTTCTCGCTGCAATCGAATTCGGCCAGTTCGTCGTAGTAGACGCCGATCTGGTCCGGGATGGGCGTGTTGCCGCCCGCCAGAGCCTGGCCGGTGAGCAGAACGGCCAACAGCATGACGATGCTTCCGCGCATTTTCATGGGGAACCTCCGAGGATGAGATGGCCCACGGAGTCTTGCACTCCGGGGCGCCGGTCAATGAATTTTCGGGTATTTCCAGGGTGATATGGAATTAAGGAATAAATCCTCGACTACCCGCCATCTCCTCCTCCATGCACCATGATACCACAATCCCGGCTATGAGATCAAATTTTTTTATACGCTGAAAATTATGAACTAATATCATAATTCGGTGTAATATTGTGTGAGTTTGAAAATTTATTTCAAAAAAATCCTTCAGTTTCGGGACACTTGGACGATAATCCTCCTGTGGTCGTTGCAGACCGCCATCACACGCGGGTCCGCCTGTTCTCGGCACCCCGCAAATATGGGGACTACGGGGTCATTGGTGGAACGGGGAAGTTGGGACCGTAGCCCGGGTGAAAACATTCGATGAATCGTCTCGTCCCGGTGGCCATTCTCCTCTCGTCCTCGGCCACATCGACAGTGTTGCAGATTCCATACTTGATGACCGGACCAAGGGCTCGTGCGCCCGTCGGGATCGCCGTGGTTTTGCCATGGTGTCCACCCTGCTGGTCGTCCTGGTCCTGAGCGTCATCGCGCTGGGCGCCGCCTGGCTGGCCTCCACCGAGGAGAAAACCAGTTTCTCCGCCGGCGTCCATGCCCGGTCGGTCTTTTCGGCCGACGCAGGCTCGGAGGCCGGGATCAACTTCCTGCGCGTGGCCGACACGCCTCCGGCCCTCAACTCCGCCGACGGCGTGGTGGCCCAGACCCAGGACATCACCCTCGCCGGTTCCCAGACCTTCTCTTTCCAGTGCACCTTCGTCGGCCAGAGTCCGCGCCCCGGCTGGGGCATCGAGTACCCGGACTACGATTACGAAGTCCTCTCCACCGGACATGCGGCCACCGACGGCACCAGCCTGGTCAAGGTCCTGGCCTCGCGCATGTTCAAAACCGGATACTAGGAGCAGCCATGCGATACAAGATCCCCGCTCCCGGCGGTGTCCTCCCCACCCTCGCGCTCATGGCGGCCCTGGTCGGCGTCCTGGCCCCCGGTCCGGCCCCCGCGCAAGTCTGCGAGGTCCCCCTGTTCATCCAGAAAGGCGACGTGGACGCCAACGTGATGGTCCTGCTGGATAATTCCGGCTCGATGAACGAGGTGATCCTTCATCCCGAATACGACCCGGGCATCGTCTACTCGGGTGATTTCGAACCCGAGTGGGACTATGCGGTCTTCACGTCCGGGTACTACACCTTCAACGACCAGACGGCCTATCTCGTCTCCGCCCCCAACGGCCAGGCCGGAATCTATTCCGGCAACTACCTGGACTGGATCTTCTACACCGCTTCGGACGAACAGCGCGATTCCCTGCCCAGGGTGACGAAGATGGACGTGGCGGTAACGACCACCAAGGCCTTCTTCGACCAGGCCGAGGACATCAACATCGGATTGGCCGTTTTCAACCACGACGACGGGGCCGTCCTGCTGGGGGAATGCGGCTCCGATCCCGAAACCCTCAAGACCGCCGTCGACGACCTCGTCGCCGATGCATACACCCCCCTGGGCGAATCCCTGGAGGACATCCTCGACTATTTCATGCGCACCGACGACGGCGCGCCCATCCAGTACGACTGCCAGAAGAGCTTCGTCATCGTCATCACCGACGGGCTTCCCACCATGGACACCGACGTGTCGGCCTACCTGGTGGACGCCGACGGCGACGGCAACGACCCGGGCACCTGCACAAGCCTGGACATCCCCTACGACGACACCCTGAACTGCTCCGACCACATGGACGATGTGGCCTACTGGGCGCGGCACAACGACCTGATCGGGTGGCTGGGCGACGAGGGGGAAAGCTGGGAAGACGGCCAGACCCTGGTGACCTACACCATCGGGTTCACGGTGGACCACCCCCTTCTCGAGGAAACAGCCCGCAACGGCGACGGAATCTACCTGTCGGTCAACGACTCGGCCGAGTTGTGGGACAGCCTTCAGAGCATCATGGTCAACATCCGCCTGCGGGTCGCCGCGGGTGCCGCGGTGGCCGTGGTTTCCTCCGAGAGTTCGGACGCCGACTACCTGTACCGCGGCAAGTTCAACCCGGCGGACTGGATGGGTTTCGTGGAGTGCTTCGAGTTGCCCTACAAGGACAAGGAGCAACCTGTCTGGGAAGCGGGCCAGCTGCTGGCCGAACGCGATCCGGATGACCGGAACATCTTCACCTCCGTGGGCGCGGCCATGATCAGCCTTGACGCCGACCACGGGGATTACCTCATGCACGCCATGGGCCTGGACGAGGCGGGAAAGGCGGCCGACGTCATCGAATGGACCCGAGGCAAGGACATGCCCGGCCTGCGTGACCGTAAAAACGGCTGGAAGCTCGGGGACATCGTGGATTCCGCCCCGGTGGCCGTGGGTTCGCCCGGATTCTTCTCCCAGGACATGGACCTGCAGGATTTCATCAGCAGTTTCACGACCCGGACCAAGATGATCTACGTGGGTGCGAACGACGGCATGTTGCACGCCTTCCGGGCGGACAACGGCCGGGAGATGTGGGCCTTCGTGCCCGAGTTCGCCCTGCCGCTCCTGAAGGACATCGCCGACTCCTCCTATTGTCACACCTTCTCGGTCGACCTGACGCCCTCGGTGCGGGACATACGCCTCGCAGGCCAATGGCGCACCGTTCTGGTGGGCGGAGCCGGCGCGGGCGGCCCCCACTACTTCGCCCTGGACGTCACCGAACCCGAGACGCCGTCGGTGATCTGGCAGAATTCCCTGCCCGACGGCCTGGCCATGTCCTCCACCGTTTCGTTCGGCAATCTGGACGGGCGGGATATCATCTTCGTCGGCTCGGGCCTGGACCGCTCCGGCGGCCGGGCCGCGGTCTACGTACTGGATGCGGGGACAGGGACCATCCTGACCGAGTACGAATTGAGCCGCGAGGCCGTCGACCGCAACATGGCCACCGGTGTAACCGTCGTGGATCTCGACTTCGACGGCACCTCGGACATCGGTTACGTGGCCGACCTGGCCGGCACGGTCTACCGGATCCAGTTCAACGGCACCGCCGCGGCCGGTTCGTGGCAGGTCACTCGCCTGTTCTCCGGCGACCAGCCCATCACCGCCCGTCCGGTAGCCGCGTTCGCCGAGAACGGTCAGATCAACGTCTACTTCGGTACCGGGGTGTACCTCGACGAACCGGACATCCTGACCCGTGACCTCATGGATTTCTACTGCATCTACGACCGGCACGACGGGAACGAGAATCCCCTGCTGGTGGACCAGACGGACGGAGACCGGGATGTCGTGGAGGCCGACGGCTGGTACATCGACCTGGTGGCCAGGAGCGGTGAGCGTGTGGTCAAACCCGCCGCCGTGGCCGCCGGCCTGGTCTTCTTCACCTCTTTCGCGCCCAACGATGAACCCTGCCGCAGCGGCGGCTATTCGTATTTCTACCGGATCAACTACGACGACGGCACCGTATCCGAAAGCGACGACGACTGGAACGGACAGGCCCAGACACGCTTCCGGGGTGGCGGCATCGCCTCCGAACCGGTCCTGGACATCATCAACGGCACGGTCATCGTCCAGAACAGCAACCAGACCATCACCATCGAGGAGATCGGAGTCGCCTATTCGCCCCTGAAGGTGAAGTCCTGGCAGGAGGACTTCCCCGCCGCCTACGCCGACTCAACCACCGCATCGGAAGAATAACCGGAGGAAAAGGACATGCGAGTCAACCGCACCATCATCATCGTGAGCCTGGCCGCCATGGTCACCGTATCGGCGCCCGCGGCGGCCTTCCTGGGATTGGGGGGCAAGGACGACCCGGTCGATCTCTTCACCAGGGCGGTGAACCACCATCGCCATCCGGCCATGGTCTTCCGCAGCGGCATCCTCAGCCGCACCAATCACGGTTGGGCCCTGGGAGGAACCATGCTGACCCCCATCGCCGACAGTCCCTGTTCCCTGCAGGGGCTACAGCCGGGGATGCGGGCCATCGCCCTGGGATACTTCCGCGACGGGATGTTCATGACCCACTACATCTGCGGCGAAGACCCGGCCCGCACCCACCGCAGGGGCCTGCTGTCCGAGCGCCACATTTCCGCACGACCCGAGCCCGTACACCGGGCCCCGAAATAGCTGCGGCGGCACTGAAGCCGCCGCAGATCCTTCACCTCCGCCCCGCTTGTCACACGCAGGCGGGTTCTTCCATCTGTTCGAGGTTCCAGCGGGCGTCCGCGTTGTTGGGATCGCGGGCCAGGATACCCGCCAGGATATCCACGGCCTCCTCGCGCCCCTGACCCTCGGGATCCCGCTGCCAGCGGATCACCGCCAGGTCGTTGGCCGCCCGGTCGTGATCCGGCATGGACGACAGCACCGCCCGCAGCATGCGCTCGGCCTTGTCCAGGCGCCCAGCGGCGTAGAACCGCTCCGCCTTGTCCGTCCAGCGGTCGGCCTCCCAGCGGGCCAGCGGCAGGACCTCCACCCGCGGCGACTGCGGCAGGTGATGGAAGTGCAGGCCCGGCAAAAAACCGTCGTCGATGAGCTGCTTGAGGTTCAGGTTGCCGGTGTTGCGGGCGGTGGCCTCCAGGTCCCACTTGGCGCGGAAGATCTGGAACTTCTCGTCCAGTTCCCGGTCGTAATCCACCTGGCCCTCGGCGAAGCTGCGGCTTCCGAAGTGGTGCACGAAGCTGTCCTTCGCCACCAGGGACGAATAACCGGCCAGGAAGGCCCGCAGGCAGAAATCGGTATCCTCGTAGTTGCCGCGGCCGAACCCCTCGTCCAGGCCGCCGATCTTCTCGATGACCTCGCGCTTGATCAGCACGCAGAACCCCACCAGCCACAGGGCCTGCTCACGCCCGGCGGCGTGCTTGCGGGCCCGCGCCGCGGCGAAATCGGCCAGCCCTTCCAGGGTGTCCTCGTCGTAGGGCACCGCCTCCAGCTTCTGGCCGCCGGTGATGGAGTTGGTGACCGGTCCGGCCAGGCCCACGCCCGCATCCGATTCCACGGCCGCGATCAGGCTGTCCAGCCAACCGTCGGTGACCACCGTGTCGCTGTTCAGCAGGCAGATGTAACGCCCGCGGGCCGCCGCGATACCGATATTGTTGCCCGCGGCGAAACCCAGGTTCTCCTCGTTGCGAATCACCCGCACCCTCGCGTGCGTGGCCTCGAGTTCCCGCAGCCAGGCGCGGGCCGGGGCGTCCGAGCCGTTGTCCACGAAGATCAGCTCGCAGTCCTCCCCCGTGTGCTCGAGCAGGGAATCCGCGCAGCGCTTGACGTAGTCCAGGGCGTTCCACACCAGCACGACGACGCTGGTAGTGAAGGGGGACTGCTCCGGCTCGCCCTCCAGGCGGCCGCCCAGCCGCAGCCGGGGCTGGATGTACGGGCCGATCTGGTTGTCCGGCGTGGGCGTGAAACGGCCGTCCATATCGCAGATGAAGTCCGGCTTGGCCACGCCGTGCCACTTGCGCATGAAGACCTGCAGGTTGTGCTCCACCTTGGCCCAGCGCTGGACCCCGCTCTGGGATTCGTAGTGGATGATCTCGCACTCGGGCCGGTACACCACCTTCCAGCCCGCCTGCCGGGCCTTCAGGCACAGGTCCACGTCCTCGTTGCCGTTCCAATACTCCGGATCGAAGCCGCCGGTCTGCTGGAAGATCTCCGGCCGGATGGCCAGGCAGGCCCCGGTGACCACCTGCATCTGCTGGGCCCGGTTGGCCGCCGGGTCGCTGGACGGCTTCTGGTAGGACAGGTGGATGCCCCCGAAGGTGACCCGCTCCTTGCGGGCCTCGATCACCGCCACGCCGCCGTGCTGGATGGTTCCGTCGGGGAACAGCAGCTTGGCGCCCACCACGCCCACCGAGGGATCGTGGTCCAGGGTCGTCACCAGGGGATCGAGCCAGTGCGGCTTCACTTCCATGTCGTTGTTCAGGAACAGGAGGTACCGGCCCCGGGCCACGGCCGCCCCGGCGTTGCAACCCTTGGC
>JALUJS010000610.1 GCA_027056825.1 Candidatus Krumholzibacteriia bacterium
TCCTCGTTCACCCGGCCGTCACCATCGTCGTCGGCCGGGCCCAGCAGGCCGCGCCGGCCGCCGGGGTCGCCGGCGCCGGCGGTGAGAATGCGCGGGGTAAGGGAATCGGCCGCCGCCGTGCGGGCGTCGAGGCCCAGGACGACGACCGGCGCGCCGGCACCGCTGTCGGGCGCGGCGAGGACCGCCAGCCCGCCGTCGGCCAGCAGGGCGGCGGTCAGGCCGGCATCGAGTGGGAAACGGACCTCCGGCGCGGGCGCCGCCCCCAGCAGGGACGGCAGCAGCAGTCCGGCCAGCAGCCAGCGCCACCGCGTCATGCTCACCCCTCGGTCGAGGCTTCCGGATCGTCGCCGGTCTCGATGCGCGCCACACCGACGACCTTGTCGTCCCCCCTCAGGCTGATGATCCGCACGCCCTGCGTGTTGCGTCCCATGGTGGAGATGTCGCGGACGGCGATCCGGATCATGATGCCACCCTGGGTGATGACCATCAACTCCTGATCGTCGGCCACCTCCTTGATGTCCACCAGGGCGCCGTTGCGCTCGGTGCACTTGATGGTGATCAGGCCGCGACCGCCGCGGCGCTGGACGCGGTAGTCGGCGATGGGGGTGCGCTTGCCGTAGCCGTTCTCCGTGATGGTCAGCAGCGTCTCGCCGTCCTGCACGGCCACCATGCCCACCACCCGCTGTCCGGGGTTGAGGGAGATGCCCTTGACGCCGTGGGCGGAGCGGCCCATGGGGCGCACGTCCCCCTCGTGGAAGCGGATGGCCATGCCGTCGCTGGTGGCCAGGATGATGTCCTGGTCGCCGTCGGTCACCTTGACGCTCACCAGGTGCTCGTCGTCGCGCAGGGTGATGGCGCGGATGCCGGCGCGGCGCGGGCGGCCGAAGGCGTCCAGCGGCGTCTTCTTGACGATGCCGCTGCTGGTGGCCATCAGCAGGTAGCGGTCGGACGTGAACTCCCGCACCGGCACCACGGCGTGCACGGAGTCGTCCTGCGCGATCTGGATCATGTTCACGATGGGCCGCCCGCGGGAGGCGCGGCCCGCCTGGGGGATCCTGTAGGTCTTCAGCCAGTAGCACTGGCCCTTCTCCGTCAGCACCAGCAGGTAGGAGTGCGTGGAGGCCACGAACAGGTGCTCCACCCAGTCCTCCTCCTTGGTGCCCATGGCGGTGATCCCCTTGCCGCCCCGGCCCTGGGTGCGGTAGGTGGACAGCGGCAGCCGCTTGGCGTAACCGTCGTGGGAGATGGTGACGACCACGTCCTCGTCGGCGATCAGGTCCTCCAGGTCGATGTCGTCCTCCTCGGGGACGACCTCGGTGCGCCGCGGGTCGCCGTACCGCTCGCGGATCTCGGTCAGCTCCTCGCGGATGATCTGCAGCACGCGCGCGCGGTTGCCCAGGATCTCCTTCAGCTCCGCGATCAGCTCGATGAGCTGCCGGTACTCGTCCTCGATCTTCTGCCGCTCCAGGCCGGTCAGCCGCGCCAGGCGCAGGTCGAGGATGGCCTGGGCCTGCCGCTCGGACAGGCCGTAGCGCTCCATCAGCGCGGTGCGGGCGGTGTCGGGCGACGCGCTGGTCTTGATCAGCTCCACGATCTCGTCGATGTGGTCCAGCGCGATGCGGTACCCCTCCAGGATGTGGGCCCGCTCCTCCGCCTTGCGCAGGTCGTAGCGCGTGCGCCGCACCACGACCTCCTCGCGGAAGCTGAGAAAGACCTGCATGGTCTCCTTCAGGTTCATCACCCGCGGCCGGTTGTCCACCAGGGCCAGGTTGATGACGCCGAAGGTCTGCTGGAGCTGCGTGTGGGCGTACAGCTTGTTGAGCACCACCTGCGGGTAGGCGTCTTTCTTCAGCACCACGACGATGCGCATGCCCTCGCGGTCGGACTCGTCGCGCAGGTCGGCGATACCGTCCAGCACGCCGCTGCGTACCAGGTGGGCGATCTTCTCCACCAGGTTCGCCTTGTTCACCTGGAACGGCAGCTCGGTGATGACGATGCGGGTCCGCCCCTTGGCGTCCTCCTCGATGTCGGCCCGCCCGCGCACCAC
>JALUJS010000611.1 GCA_027056825.1 Candidatus Krumholzibacteriia bacterium
TGGCCGACTACCAGGTCCGGTTGCTGGAGAACACCAACGGCCTGTCCCCCCGGGAAGCGCGCCTGATCGCCGATGATTTCATCGACGGTGATTCCGCCTCGCTGGCGGGGGTGTTCGCCGAGATCGATGATCCGGTCATGGCCGAGAAGGCTTATGCGACTTTCCGCGAGATCCCCCACACCGGTTGGATCCTGATCACCGCCGCCTCCCACGCCGCGGTGTTGGCCCCGGTCTACGATCTCAGCCGACACCTGCTGCTGGGCCTGTTGACGCCCCTGCTCCTGTTCATCGCAGCCACGGTCATCTGGGTGCGCCGGCGCCTGACCGGTCCCATGCTCAGGATGTCGCGTCAGCTTTCGGCCAGCGGTGGCACGGAGTTCGGATCCGACCTGCCCATCCTGTACCAGGACGAGCTGGGGCTCCTGGCGCATCGCTTCAACCATCAGCGCGAACGCCTGGAGGAAGCCGTCAGCTCGGCCCGCAAGGCCACCGCGGCGCGCACCCTCTTTTTGGCCAACATGAGCCACGAGATCCGCACCCCCCTGAACGGGATCCTGGGTGCGGTCAATCTCCTGGAGGATGTACCCGGAGCCGAGAACCGCTATCTGGTTTCCCTGGTGCGGGAATCCTCCGAGTCCCTGTTGACCATCCTCAACGACATCCTGGATTTCTCCAAGCTCGAGGCCGGACGCTTCTCCATCACCCGCGAACCGTTCGACCTGGTGGCCGTTCTCGAGGGCTGCCTGGCGCTGTTCTCGGCCGAGGGACGCGGCAGGGGCCTGGACATGGAGTTCCGCCATGAACTGGGTCGCTCGTGCTGGGTGATGGGCGATGCGGTCCGCGTCCGGCAGATCGTGACCAACCTGCTGGGCAACGCCGTGAAGTTCACAACCCGTGGCAGCGTCACCCTGGAGGCCGCGACACGACCCGGGCGGCCCGGCGAGGTGGCCATCGCGGTCCGGGACACGGGTGTGGGCATACCCCCCGAGGACCAGGAACACATCTTCGAGCTGTTCACCCAGGCGGACAACGGCCTGTCTTCAGGCTCCGGGGGCACGGGCCTGGGCCTGGCCATCTGCCGCAAGCTCTCGAGCCTGATGGGCGGGGACCTGACGCTGGACAGCGAACCCGACCGGGGCTCGGTCTTCACCCTCACCCTGCCACTGCCCAGGGCCGAGCGGCCCCGTGCGGACGCAGCCGGCGAGAACGGCGGTGACGCCGCGGAAGACCTGCAGGGCACAAGCATCCTGCTGGCCGAGGACAACGCCACCAACCGCGCCATCGCCGTGCGCGTGCTCGAGAAGTTCGGCTGCCGGGTGGTCACCGCAGGCGATGGTGAGCAGGCCTGGCGCAAGGCGGCGGCCGGCGGCGTGGACCTGGTGCTCATGGACCTGAAGATGCCGGGCATGGACGGCATCGAGGCCACCCGCCGCATCCGCAGCCTGGACGGGCCGGCGAGCCGGGTTCCCATCGTGGCCCTGACCGCGAGCATCGTGGCCGAGATCCGCGACGAATGCCTCCGGGCCGGCATGGACGACTTCCTGACCAAGCCCCTGAAACCCCGCGATCTCAAGGCCATGCTCCTGAAGTGTACGCAAAAGGGCCCGGAACCGAGTTCCGAGCCCCTGTCCGTCTCCTGATCCGGATACCGCTCAGATGGCGCCGTGCTTCCTGCCGACCTTGGCGAAGGCTTCCAGGCAGCGTTCCACGTGCTCCGGCGTGTGGGCCGCGGAGACCTGCAGCCGGATGCGGGCCTGCCCCCGGGGCACCACGGGGAAGCTGAATCCGATGCAGTAGACTCCCTCGTCCAGCAGGTCCTTCGCCATGGCCTGGGCCATGATCGCGTCGTTCTCGTGCTTCCGGAAATGCACGGGGATGATGGGATGTTCGCCCTCCTCCACGTCGAAACCCAGTTCGCGCAGACCGCCACGCAGGCGCTTCTGGTTGGCCTCGAGCCGGCGCAGGGGTTCGGGGTCCTCGCGCAGGATGCGCAGGACCTCCAGCGAGGCTCCGCAGACCATCATGGGCAGGGAGTTGCTGAACAGG
>JALUJS010000612.1 GCA_027056825.1 Candidatus Krumholzibacteriia bacterium
GGCCAAGAACGTCGTGGCCGCGTAGGCCGCAGAACGGTCCACCTTGGTGCAGTCCTTGCCGCTGAAGGCCCCGCCCCCGTGGCAGGCGGTGCCCCCGTAGGTGTCGACGATGATCTTGCGCCCGGTCAGCCCGCAGTCGCCTTGGGGCCCGCCGGTCACGAAGCGGCCGGTGGGATTGATGTGGATCTTCAGGCCCTTGCTGTCCACGGGGAACCGGGCCAGCACGGGCTCGATGACCTCGGCCCTGATGCCGGCGTGGATGTCCGCGTTGCTCACCGCGTCGCGGTGCATGGTGGAGACGACCACCGTGTCGACCGCCACCGGGCGGTCGCCCTCGTAGCGGATGCTCACCTGGGTCTTGCCGTCGGGCAGGACCCAGGGCAGGGTGCCGTCCTTGCGGACGGCGGCCAACTGCTGGGCCATGCGATGGGCCATGGTGATGGGCAGGGGCATCAGCACGTCCGTCTCGCGGCAGGCGAAGCCGAACATCAGGCCCTGGTCCCCCGCGCCGCCGGTATCCACGCCCTGGGCGATGTCGCCGGACTGCTTGTCGATGGACACGTGCACGGCGCAGGAATCGGCGTCGAAACCCATGGTCGAGGAGGTGTAACCGATGTTCCGGACCGTGTCGCGCACGATCTCCGGCAGATCGACATAGGTCTCGGTGCTGATCTCTCCGGCCAGGAAGACCAGGCCCGTGGTCACCAGGGTCTCGCAGGCCACCCGGCCGACCGGGTCGTCCTTCATGATGGCGTCCACGACGGCATCGCTGATCTGGTCGGCGACCTTGTCCGGATGCCCTTCGGTGACCGACTCGCTTGTGAACAGGTGGTTGTCACTCATGCGGCTACTCCAATCGGCAAAGGCGGATCAGCGGCCGGCGCGCAGGACGCCGAAATCCCCGATATTGATCTCACCGGTCATTTTCTCCAGGATACAATCGTTACCCACCAGGGAATTGGCAAGTTCACAACCCTCCAGGCGGGTCCGCTCGCCGATGACGCAATCGCGCAGGCTGCCGCCGGTGATTTCGCAGCCGGGGCCGATGGAGACATGGGGCCCGATCTTCGCTCCTGCGATCTTCGCGTCCGGTGCGATGAAGCACGGCGGGGTGATCCCCGTCCCGGAGGTATCGGCGCCGGCGGTGGCCAGGCGGTCCAGCAGGATGCGGTTGGTCTGGAGCCAGGTCTCGGCCTTGCCGCAGTCGAACCAGTCCTCCACGGGAGCCACGGTGAACTCCGCCCCCGCTTCGATCATGTGCTGCAGGGCGTCGGTCAACTGGTATTCGCCCCGGGTGCGGTGATCCCCGGTGACGATGTGATCGAGCCCCCGCCACAGGGCGCCCGCGTCGCGGAACAGGTAGGCTCCCACGATGGCCAGGTTGCTGGGCGGCACGTCGGGTTTCTCCACGAAGCGCACGACCCTGTCCCCCTCCATTTCCACCACGCCGAAGCGCCGCGGGTCCTCGACCTCGCGCACGGCGATGACGTTGCCGGGGGCGTTCAGCAGGGCCGCGTAATCGGCTTTCAGGATGGTGTCGCCGAGGATGCAGAAGAAGGGCTCGTCGCCCAGGGCCTCGCGCGCGGTCCAGATGGCGTGGCCCAGGCCCAGGCGCTCGGTCTGCTCCACGAAGGTGATGGCCAGGTCCGGCCGCTGCCGGGCGAACCAGTCCCGCACCTCCTGGCCGTGGTAGCCCACGATCAGCACGAAACCGTCGATGCCCGCATCCGTCAGGTCGTCCATGATGTGGGCCAGGATGGGCTTGCCGGCCACCGGCAAAAGGGCCTTGGGTTTGTTGAGGGTATGGGGGCGCAGGCGGGTTCCGATGCCCGCGGCGGGGATGACGGCTTTCACGGTGCGGTCTCGCTTTCCTCCCGCCGCCGCTTGCGCGCGGCGATGTAGCGGGCGAGGTGGTCGTTGGCCTCGTCGGCCGTGTGCATGCGCATCAGTTCCTCGACCAGACCCCTGGCCTCGGTCCGTGCGGTCCAGCGGATGACTTGCTTGATCTTGGGCAGGGCCACGCCGTGGGTGCTGATCTCATC
>JALUJS010000613.1 GCA_027056825.1 Candidatus Krumholzibacteriia bacterium
TGGCGTTCTTCCACTGCTTGTACTGAGCCGCCGGTTTGGGAATAGGTGTTATTGGTGTTTTTTTGTGCCGAAGATGCGTGTCCACCAACGGCGACGGTTGCCGGTCTGCGGCAGGGCATGTTCCAGGTCCACCGGTGGCTCGAGGGACAGGATCCAGCCTGGCAGTGGCGGGTTGTCACTGAAACCGCAGACCACGCCGAGATTGCCCGGGTCATAGATCTTGATGAAAGTGGGATCGCTCAGTTCATCGGCATAGACGATGCCGCAATAGTCTTCATCGTGTTCCTTGCGCAGCAGGCCGTCGAGTTCGACAAGAAAGGTATCCAGTTGCGCGGCACTGACCGGGGTGCTCGGCGGTGACTCCCCCACGGCGTAGATATACCACTGCTTGTCACCCTGCGTGCGCAGCGTTTGCCACAGGCTATCGAGTTTCTCCCAGCGCAACACGCCGCTGAAAGCGCCGCGGAAGCGGGTGACGAAATCCGTCGTCGTGGCACTGCCAGATTCCTGTGTGACCGTCATTCTTCTCACTTTGGGTAATGAGTCGCGAACTATTATATAGGGATCGCCGTACTTCCTGCACTATATCGGCAGGGGGGGCAGGGAAATTAAGCGGGCGCGGGGCGGGCCAGTTGGCGCGGGATCCGTGTCGCCTGCCAGTGTGTCAGCGCCCAGTCCCACAGTTCGGCGAGCGGTGCGCGGGCGAGCTCCATCGGCACGGGCTGGCCGAGGAAGCACAGCGCGGCATGCAGGCTGGCGCTGTTGGCCACTACCGCCTGCGCACCGGTCTGCTTGGAGAGTTTTTCTCCCTCCGGCAGCGTCGCCACCGGGGTGTGCAGCCAGGCGGGCCGAGCCACGCCCAGTTGTTCCTGCAGGTAGATCTGGCGCGGCGTGGAATCGAGCAGGTCACTGCCGCGTACTACGTGGGTGATGCCCTGAAAGGCATCATCCACCACCACCGCCAGCTGGTAGGCAAACAGGCCATCGCGGCGGCGCACGACGAAATCCCCCACTTCGCGGGCAAGGTTCTGTCGCTGCGGGCCCTGTACCGCATCCGTAAAGCTGATCTCGACATCCGGTACCGGCACGCGCCAGGCCACCGGCTGGCCGGGTGGTGGTGGCCGGCGCCGGCAGGTGCCAGGGTAGATGGGGCCCTCGTTGCCGATCAGCGTGCTGCCGGCGGCACGCAGCGTGGCGCGGCTGCACGCGCAGGGGAAGCAGCCCGCGGTCTCACGCAGTCGCTGCCAGCTTTCTTCGTAGGCCGCGAGGCGCCGGCTCTGGTAGAGCACGGGCTCGTCGGATTCCATGCCGAAGGCCGCCAGCGTGCGCAGGATATGGTCGGCCGCGCCCGGGACCTCGCGTGGTGGGTCGAGATCTTCCATGCGCACCAGCCAGGTGCCGCCGCGGGTACGGACCTCCAGGTAACTGGCCACCGCGGCCACCAGTGAGCCGAAGTGCAGCGGGCCGGTGGGCGAGGGCGCAAAACGCCCGCGGCAGGGTTCCGGCGCGGGCCTTGCTACGGGTACCACCGGGTGAATTCCTCCAGCGGTGCGCGTGGCAGTCGATACTGGTTGACTGGCTGGTTCTCGTCGGCGTAACCAAGTGCCATGCCGCACACCAGCAGGGGCTCGTCTTCCAGCCCCAGCAGCTCACGTACGATATCGGGGTAGTCGGCAATGGAGGCCTGCGGGCAGGTGGCGAGGCCGTGGTCGAGGGCGGCGAGCATGATGTTTTGCAGGAACATGCCCATGTCCAGCCAGGACCCGGTAGCCACCCCGCGCGGCAGGAAGAACAGCAGCGCCAGCGGGGCGCCAAAGAAACTGTAGTTGTTGCGCCAGGCGATCTCGCGGGCGGCGGGGTCGTTTTTCGCCACGCCCAGGGCCTCGTAGAGGCGCAGGCCACATTCCTTGCGCCGCGAGCGGAAGGGCTCCACCCACTTCGACGGGTAGTACTGGTAGTCCGGGTTGGGCTCGCGTCCCTGTGCGCGGGCGTCGAGCAGGGCGGCGGTAAGTCGGCTGCGGGTGACCTCGCGCAATACCGCC
>JALUJS010000614.1 GCA_027056825.1 Candidatus Krumholzibacteriia bacterium
CCGATCTTGCCTGAAGCGGTCTGGGCAGCGAGGCGCTCGAGATCGCCCAGTCCTTCCAGGGCCGCGCGGACCGGAGCGAAGACCTCGGAATCGGCCAGGATCCCGGCGATGCCCTCGTGCCAGACGCCCAACTCATGCGGATCGCAGGAGGGCCGGGCCAGGCGCAATTCCAGCAGCCGCCGGCCCATGGGGGTGCGGGTGCCGTCGATGTGGTGGACAAGGGTCCCGATCCCCTTCTCCCCCCGGAAGGTGCGCAGGACCTCGAGGTTGCGCAGGGTCTCCTCGTCGAGCATGAGCCCGTGCCCCTGCGGTGTGTAGACCAGGTTCAACACCTGCTCGGGCCGCTTGAGCATCAGGGAGGACAGGTAGCGCAGCAGCGCGCCCGCAGCCGTGACGGCCGGGCCGGCGGTCTCGTTCTCCAGCCCGAAGGGTGCCAGGTTGGCGACGCGGAAATGGTCCAGCAGGGAGCGCCGGGCGAATTCGGGGTGGAACCAGGAGGCATTGACCCCGTTGAGCACCACCGGGTCCAGGCGCGTGCGCCAGGCCGCCAGGCGGTCGGACGAGGTCTGTTCGCTGACGATGACCTCGCGCACCGGGTGGCGCTGGACGAGATCCTCGAGCAGGACCGCCTCGCATCCGCAGCGGAAGTCGCCGGTGGAGGCGTCCAGCAGGGCCCAGCCGTTGGCCTGCTCCCCGGGGGCCCAGGACAGGCAGTACCGTCCGGAATCCGAATCCACCAGGCGGTCGGCGATGACCGTCCCCGGACTGATGATCTCCACCACCTCGCGGCGCACCAGCCCCTTGGCCTTGGCGGGATCCTCAACCTGCTCGCAGATGGCCACGGTCAGGCCGGCGGCCAGGAGTTTACCGAGGTAGGAGTCCAGGGCGTGGTAGGGCACGCCCGCCAGGGGCACGGGATTGTCGCTCCGGGAATCGCGACTGGTCAGGGTCACGCCCGTGGTGTCGGCCAGGAGCCGGGCGTCCTCGAAGAAGGTCTCGTAGAAATCCCCCATGCGGAAAAGCAGCAGAGCGCCCGGATGCCTGGCCTTGAGGTCCAGGTACTGGGCCAGCATGGGCGTCACCCCCCTGCCGGACGGGTCCTTGCGCTTGGCTCCGGAACCGGTCATGCCGTCCGCCGTCCCACCGTCTACTCGTCCTTAACCACGATGATGTCGATGCCCGAGGAGGCGCTCAGTTCCGCGGCCTTGCGGCGCGCGGCCTGGGGGTCGGCGAACGACCCGGAGCGCACGCGGTAGACGGGCTGCCCCCTGCTGTCGACACCCGGTTCGATGGTCATGTCGGGGGCCTGTTCTTGGTGATCACGCTGGAAGGCCAGGGCCAGGGAACGGTCCCGGAAGGCCGCCCATTGCAGACGGAAGCGCCCGGTATGGGCGGGGGCCGCGGCAGGCAAGGTATCGGCCGGTGCGGGCACAGGAGCAGGCGTTGGACGCGCGGTGGGGGCGCCAAGGGCGGACAGACCCGCAGCAGGCAGTCCGTCCAGCAGATCCTTCGCTTCGGCGTCGCGCCCCAGGAGGGAAAGCGCCCGGGCCCGGGCGCGCTGCAGGGCGGTCCTCTGCCCGGTGCCGGCGGCCGATTCCAGGGCGCCGTCGAAGTAATGCAGCCCCAGTTCCGGATCGCCCTGTTCCAGGGCGATGTCACCCAGGAAATACCGGGCTTCCACGAAGACCGGATCCTCCGGGCGCACGGTCGCGAGCATCTCACGCGCTTTCTGGAGTCTGCCCAGTCCCCGCCAGGCCAGACCGGCCCGCAGGTGAACGATTCCCGGCGCCTCCTGGTCATGGCCGGCCAGGGCGTTGTCCAAGGCCTCGAGGGCGCCGCTGAAATCCGTGCGGGCGTAGGCCAGATCGGCGCGTTCAAGGGCGGCGCGCAACTTCCAGGCTCCATCCCCGTCGGACTCGGGAAGACTGGCTAGCCTCGCAGCGTTATGGGCTAGCGCCGACCGGCGCTCCCGGCCGGCGCGGATCTGCAGCAACGTCACCACCAATCCGCGACCTCCCAGCAGAATAAAGGAGCTGACGAC
>JALUJS010000615.1 GCA_027056825.1 Candidatus Krumholzibacteriia bacterium
GTTGGTCAGACCGGGCGGGTTGGTGGTCTGCGCCGTGGCGCCGTGAATGGTGTGGCACTGGTTGCAGGTGAAGGTGCTGCCGTTGGTGTAGTGGGTCAGACCCGCGGTGTGATCGCCCAGGCCCTCGGCGCCGGGGAACTGTGTGGCGTCATGGCAGGACTCGCAGTAGGAACCGTTGGTCTCGGTCACGACAACGAACCGGCCCGTCCCGTTGGGGTTCTGGTTGTGGACGTCATGACAGGCGCCCTCACCGCTGCAGTCCGGACCGACGGTCGCATGCTGCTCCTTTGCGGCGTCGAACGCGGTCTGGGTGCCGACGGTGGTCACACTGCCGTCATGGCAGGTGTAGCAGAGGTCGGCGACACCGGTGAAGGTCCCTGAGGGCGTGGATGCCCACAACTTGTCTCCCAGGGCGTTGTGAGGGATGTGACAGGCGAAACAGAGTTTCTGCCCCTGCCCCGTCAAATCATGGTCCGATCCGGCAACCCCGCCCAGAACAACTGCGGGGGCCATGACCAGGGCCATGATCGCGAGGGTGATGCGTAGGCGTTTCATGACGGTAATTCCTCCCGGTTTGGGAACCTACGAGAACGTCCTGCGGCCGAACAGCCTCCTCTATGGTCCAACGCTGTAGACCGACACCTTGTTGGCAAGGCGCTGGACTACAAACATGTGGCCATCCTTGAAATACAATCCCCGGGGGGTGATGAAGCTCAGGTTGTCCGAGGCGGTGCCCAGGACCGAAACCACATCCCCATCCGGAGTGAATCTTTGCAGCATGTTGCTCATGCCATCGCTCACCCAGATCATCCCGTCCGCATCGATGGTGATCCCCTTGGGACGGCCGAAGGTGCCGGCGCTCTGCCCCACCTCTCCGAAGGCGCGCAGGAACTTGCCGTCGAGATCGAACTGCTGGATGCGGCAGTTGATGGGATCGACCACGGACACCACGCCCCGGGAATCGACCACGAGTTCATCGGGGAAGATGAACTGCCCCTCCTCCGTGCCCCTGGAGCCGGTCCTCATCAGGATCTTGCCGCTCTTGTCCGTGACCAGCAGCTGGTGATTGCCGGCATCGGTCATGACCAACCGGCCGTTCTTCAGTACGGCCAGCCCGTTGGCCCGCAGCGGATTCTTGCCGTCACCAAGGCGGACACGGATCACGCGTTTGAACTTGCCGTCCTTGCCGAAAACCTGGATGTCGTGGCGCCCGATGTCCGAGACGTAGAGATCGCCGAGCTGGTCGACGGCCAGCGTGAAGGGCATCAGGAACTCCCCGTCGGGATAGTTGCCCTCCGGATAGTTGCCCTGGATTTTGCGGCCGATGGTGAACCGCAGCTTGCCCTTGGGGTCGTAGGAGTCGACCACGCCATTGAGCACGTCGGTGACGAAGATCGTGCCCTCGGCGTTGACGCAAACATCGGACGGCTGGTTGAAGGGTTCGCCATCCTTGCTCCTGGTAATCTCGAACAGCAGGGAAAGCGGAAACGGCTTCAACTCGATCTTGTTCTGCTCCGCCTTGAGGGCTTCCAGTTCCTCCTGGCTGATGCCGAACTGGATCGACCGTTCCTCCGATTGGGGAGTCTCCTCGAACTCGCCGTTCATGGCGCTCAGGACGTAGTAGTACGTCTTGCCCTGGGCGAGCCCTTCCTTGTCGATGTACCGGGAACCCTGGGGCGTGCCCACGACCTCGTAATTCCCACCGGGAGAATCGGAGCGGAAGACGTTGTAGGCGATGGCGCCGGGAACCGGGTCCCAGTTCAGGAAGATCCGGCCCTGGTCGTACCGGAGGCCGACCCACTTGGGAGCGTCGAAAGCACCGGCCACCCCGGGAATGGTAACGGATTTCGGCGCGGAAAATTCAAGGCCGCCCCCCGTGTCCACGGCGATCTTGTAGGTGTAGGTGACGCCCCCCACCACTGCTTCGTCGAAGAACTTGTCCTTGTCGACGGTGGCGATCTTGTCGAACTTCCCACCGGAGCCGGACCGGTAGACCATGTACTCGGTGGCGCCCGGAACACGGGACCATTTCAGCCCC
>JALUJS010000616.1 GCA_027056825.1 Candidatus Krumholzibacteriia bacterium
GCTACACCCTGCCCGAGTTGCCCAACGAGATCACCGGCACCGGCAGCGCCTGCTTCGAACCCACCATCGACTACACCGTGGTGAAGGTCCCGCGCTGGTCGTTCGAGAAGTTCCCCGGCACGCCCGCCAGCCTGGGCACGGCCATGCAGTCGGTGGGCGAGGTCATGGCCATGGGCCGGACCTTCCGCGACGCCCTGCAGAAGGCGCTGCGCTCCCTGGAGACCGGCCTGGACGGCTGGTCCTCGCGGCCGTCAGGAAGGACGGACGACGAGCTGGCGCGGGATCTGGCCGACCCCGGCCCCGGCCGCCTGGGCGACCTGCACGAGGCCATGGGCCGCGGCTGGAGTCTTGCGCGCATGCACGAGCTGACCGGCATCGATCCCTGGTTCCTGGACAACCTGCTGCGCCTGCATGAGCTGGAGATGCGCCTGGAGGCCTGCGACCTGGATGGGGTTACCCCGGACCTGTTGCGTGAGGCCAAGCGCGAGGGCTTCAGCGACAGGCAGCTGGCCCGCCTGCTGGACGCCGGCGATGGGGACAGCGGGGAAAGGACCGTCCGTCGCCGGCGCGAGGAACTGGGTCTGCGTCCCGTGTACCGCCGGGTGGACACCTGCGCGGCGGAGTTCCGCAGCCTGACCCCGTACCTGTACTCGGTCTACGAGGAAGGTCCCTGCGAGGCCCGACCCGGCGTCCGGTCGAAGGTCGTGGTCCTGGGGGGCGGACCCAACCGCATCGGCCAGGGCATCGAGTTCGACACCTGCTGCTGCCACGCGGTGCAGACCCTGCGCGCGGAGGGACGCGAGGCCATCCTCGTCAACTGCAACCCCGAGACCGTCAGCACCGACTACGACCTGAGCGACCGGCTCTACTTCGAGCCCCTGCGCCTGGAGGACGTGCTGCACATCCTGGATGTCGAGCGGCCCGACGGGGTCATCGTGACCCTGGGCGGTCAGACGCCCCTGAACCTGGCAGAGGGGCTGGAAGCGGCAGGCACGACCCTGCTGGGCACCGGCACCACAGCCATCGCCCGCGCCGAGGACCGCGAGCTGTGCCGCCGCATGCTCGATGCGCTGGGCGTGCACTACCCTCGGGCCGGTTGCGCGGATACCGCCGCTGTAGCCGCGCACGTCGCTGGTGAAATCGGGTACCCGGTGATGGTGCGGCCGAGCTTCGTCCTGGGCGGCAGGGCCATGCAGGTGGCCTACGGCCCCGGCGATCTGGAGGGGATCTTCGCCGCGGCCGCCGCAGCGGGCGCCGGCGGCCCCGTGCTCATCGACGCCTTCCTGGAAGGGGCGGTAGAATTCGACGTGGACGCGGTGAGCGATGGCCGGGAGGTTCTCATCGGCGGCATCCTGCAGCGCATCGAGGCCGCCGGCGTCCACAGCGGCGACAGCTACGCCGTATTGCCTCCGTACAACACGGCGCCGGAAGTGCTGGAGGAGATGCGGACCGTAACCCGGGCGGTGGCCCGCGAGCTGGGCGTGGTGGGGCTGATGAACATCCAGTTCGCCCTGCACGAGGGCGTCCTGCACGTGCTGGAGATCAACCCGCGGGCTTCGCGCACCGTGCCCTTCCTGGAGAAGGCCACGGGCGTGGACCTGACGGCCGCGGCGGTGCGCTGCATGCTGGGCATTCCCCTGCGCGAGCAGGAGCTGACCGAGGGGGACACCGGGGGCCTGGTCTGCGTCAAGGCGCCGGTCTTCCCTTTCCGGCGCTTTCCCCGCACCGACCACCTGCTGGGACCGGAAATGAAGAGCACCGGCGAGGTGATGGGCCGCGGGGCGGATTTCGGGGAGGCCTTCGCGCGCGCCCAGGCGGCCTGCGGCCAGGCCCTGCCCCGCCGGGGCACGGTCTTCGTCAGCGTGCGGGACAAGGACAAGCCCGCGGCGGCGGCGGTGGCCGCGGAGCTGGCGGAACTGGGGTTCCGCATCCTGGCCACCGGCGGCACCCGCGACTACCTCGCGCGGCGGGGCGTCGAGGCCGTCGGGGTGGCCAAGGTGGGGCAGGGCGAACCGCACATCGGGGAGGTCATCGCCAC
>JALUJS010000617.1 GCA_027056825.1 Candidatus Krumholzibacteriia bacterium
GAAGCAGGCCTGGGGGCCCGGGGTGGAGTTCGATCCGCAGCGCAGTCCGCTGACCTGGATGCGGGTACCCCATTTCTACTACAACTACTATGTTTACCAGTACGCGACGGCCTATTCCGCGGCCGTGGCGCTGTCGCGCCGCGTCCTGCTGGGCGGTGAACGGGAACGCGAACAGTACCTGGATGTTCTACGTTCGGGGTGCAGCCGTTATCCCGTGGCCACAGTGATGCTCGGCGGCGTCGACCTGGCGACGCCGGGCCCCATGCAGGATGTCTTCGACCTGTTCGGTTCGCTCATCGACCAGGTGGAGGACCTGTTGCCGTCCTGATCCAAGGAGATGACATGCGCACGATCCACGCCGTCCTGTTCCTGCTGACCGTCATGCCGGGGCTCCTGTTCGCCCAGGACGCCAAGCTGGACATCGGCGCCGGGAACGACAACCTGTCGCCCAACAAGGGCTCCTACAAGTACACCTCGGTCACCGGCCTGTTCAGCGTGCAGATGCCCAGCGGTTGCGCCAAGGTGCGCGAGCGCAGCCAGGGCGACGAGAACGCCGCCCTGATGATGGACGACGAGGATCTTGGGGACGCCGGCGGCCTGATCACCGAGGTTTCCTGTGACCGGAACGGCGAGAAGGGCGAGGGTTGCGCGGTGACCTCCCTGATCAACATGACTGACGGCCACGGGGGACCTCCCGGGCCGGACCAGGTCAAGGAGCGCCTGCTCAAGGTCCTCAACGGGTTCGGGGCGCAGGTGGTTTCGCAGCGGCCCATCGCCCGCGTCTTCGAGGAGGAAGGGCTCCGGGCCGAGGGCCTGGAGGTGCGAGCCGCCCAACCGAACGGACCCGGCCAACTCTGGCTGCGCGGCCTGGTCAGCGGGCGCAACGTCTATATCCTGGCGGCCTGGCGCATCCAGGGCGGGCTGGACGACGATCCGCAGTATGCGGCATTCTTCAACTCCTTCACTCCCCTGGCGCCCTGACGGGTGGGCCGCGCGCGCCGCGGCATCCCCGTCCGGTGGGGCGCGTGACCGGAGGTGGCCTTGATCTCCCATCACCATGACCCGCGCCGCTGCGGCGTCCTCGTGGCCGTCGCGTTGCTGATGGCTGCGGCCTGGACCTGCACCCCGACCGCGGCCCAGACCGCGGCCGCGGTGCGCGATACCGTGGGCGGCAACCTGGACGTGCGCCTTGTGACCCAGCAGAAGATGGACGCCTGGGCCACCGAAAGGGACGCGCTCGTGCGCCGTTACCGACAGGCCGAAGCCCGGATCGACTGGCTCACCGGGCGCCGCGACGCCCAGGCCCTGCGGGTGAAAGCCCTGGAATCCCGGGTGGCCGAGCTGGAGCGCCGCCTGCGCGAGGCCGATCGCCTCGAGGGCAGCCTGCAGGATACCCTGCAGGTGATCCTGGACCGGCTCGAGGCGTCGGTGGACCGGAGCCTGCCCTTCCTGCCCGCCGAGCGCGCCTTCCGCCTGCAGACCCTGCGCGAGGACATGGCGCGGCCGGACCTGGCCGCGGCCGAGAAGCTGCGGCGCCTGCTGGAGGCCCTGCAGGTGGAGACGGGCTACGGATCCACCGTCGAGGTCTACCAGGACCGGATCACGGTGGACGGCGAGGCCGTGCACGCGGATATCCTGCGGCTGGGCCGGGTGGCCCTGTTTTGGATGACGCCGGACCGCAAGCGCGGCGGCGTCTACGACCTGGGCCGGGCCGCCTGGGTGGAGGCTGACGGCGGGGAACGCCGCCGCATCGGCCTGGCCATGGACATGGCCCTGCGCCGGCGGCCGGTGGAACTGGTCGACCTGCCGGTGGGTCGCATCGCCGGTCCGGAGGAGACGCCATGACCGGCCGCGCCCCACGCGTCATCGTCCCGCTCCTGCTGATGCTGATGTCGCTGGCTGCGGTGGCCGCCCACGGCCAGGATATCCGCGAGGCCGCGCGCAAGGCGCGGCTGGACCGGCAGGCCGCCCTCGAAGAGGCCCGCCGCGCCGAACAGCGGATCTTCGCCGACCGGGACAGCCTGACCGCCCTGGTGG
>JALUJS010000618.1 GCA_027056825.1 Candidatus Krumholzibacteriia bacterium
TGCTTCCGTCGTGGACGTCATGACAGGACGTGCAGGTCATGAACCCTTCCTTGAGCGGATGATGGCTGGGCAGCATGAACTTGCCCCGCACGTCCTGGTGGCAGGACTCGCAGAGCTGGACTTCAGGCTCCTGGAGCAGGGCCTTGCCATAGCTGCCTTGGTGGATCCTGTGGCAGGACAGGCAAGCCACGTCGTTCATGGCGTGCGTGCTCATCTCCCAACCCATGGTGTGGCCCGTCTTGTGGCAGGCCAGGCACTTGGCCGCGCCGTCGTTGTCGGCTGTGGGCAGGAAGATGTCGCTCGGATCCTCGGAATCCGCGTGGGCCCCGCCGGGGCCGTGGCAGGCTTCGCAGCCGGTGGCCTCGCCGGGATAATCGCAGGACTGGAGGTTGCCGTGGACGGTCCGGCTCATGGCCGGGCCCACGTCATCGTGACATTCCAGGCAGGTCTCCGACCCCACGTAAGTCCCCGGGCCGTCGGCCAGGGCCACGCAGGGTAGGACCAGGAGCACCACACAACTCACGGCCAGCAGCCTGAGCAGGGGAGCTACCGGGTGGGTGTTGTTTCGATCCATGAATTCAAACCTCATCACGCTGGGGGTGACTGGTTGATGCGTGACCCTTGGTGGTCACGTCGGCTGGGGATAGAGGGCCGTGATCCTCAGGTCCTCCTTCCCGGGTCAAAAGCTATTCCTCCTTTCCTCCACACATCCCTCTGGAGAAATCTTGATGTTAAATTGTTGACGGGTTCAGTTGTGACGGGAAAAACATAGGACCCGCTTCCCTGACAATTCCATGATGAATGACTTAACTTGTTTCCATTAAAATGGTTGAAGAGTTGTATGGTTTATCTAACTCGAATATGGACAATCGGTTGTCAAATCTTGAGAGCTACCCTCATTTGGGTGAAAAATTTTTGGTGAACCGGGCCGCGTGGGTTGCCGCAGGGTTCCAAAACGCCAAAAAACCTAGTGCTTAAATATGTTTTAACTTATTCTAATTTATGAAGTTATGTTGATTTTATTTCTGGACCGGCGAGGGCGATTGACTAGATTTGCATCACCCGGTTGCGGGGGATCCGGTGAAAAATTCATCGCCACGAGGTCCGGGCTGGCTGTAGAATCCAAGACCGGAATGTTAGCGGATTGACATCCGTCGATGAAAGGTCGATGCACAATGTCCAGAAAACATCTCCTGTTCCTGACCTTGGGGCTGGCGCTCCTGCTGACAGCCGGTGCGGTCCTGGCCGGCGACTTCGACAACTCCGATTGCCTCGACTGCCACGGGGATCCCGATGGGGACGGACCGTACGTCGACGCCGGGGAACTCAGCGGCAGCATCCATGAGGACCTGGACTGCATCGATTGTCACACCGGCATTACCGATCTGCCCCATGATGACATCGAGATCGGCCCTCCGGCCTGCGCCGACTGCCACGACGATGTGGCCGAGGACTATGTGCAGCACGGCCAGGGCAAGGTGGGGGAATCCCCCTACATCCCCACGTGTGCCGACTGCCACGGGAGCCACCACATCCTGGCGGTGGACGACGAGGAATCCTCGGTCAGCCTGGCCAACATGCCCGCAACCTGCGCCAAGTGCCACGAGAACCAGGAATTCCTGGCCAAGGTCGGCATCCGCTTCAAGCACCCGGTCGAAGTCTACCACGAGGGTATCCACGGCCATGAACTGCCGGGTGTGAAGGCTTCGGCCGCCTCCTGCAACGATTGCCACGGCACCGGCGGCGATCCCCATCGTATCCTGCCTCCCGGCGATACGGCCTCGTCCATCAACTTCTTCAACATCGCCGGGACCTGCGGCCAGTGCCACGAGACCATCGAGAAGGAGTACGAGCGCGGGATCCACGGCCAGCTGGTGAAGCGGGGTGACGTGGACGCGCCCACCTGCACCCACTGCCACGGCGAACACGGCATCCTGCCCCATAACGATCCTCGCAGCCCGGTCAGTCCCAACCGCGTGGCCGAGGCCACCTGCGCCCCCTGCCACGACTCGGCGAACCTCAACGAACGGTACGAGGTGCCCACCGGCACCCAGTTCTCGCGCGTGGACTCGTACCACGGCCTCAAGAGCATGGAGGGCGACACCAAGGTGGCCAATTGCGCCTCCTGTCACGGGGCGCACCTGATCCTGCCTTCGGATGATCCGGAGTCCTCGGTGAATCCCGCCAACGTGGTCAAGACCTGCGGCAAGTGCCACGAAGGCATCACGCCCGAGGTCGCGGCGCAGACGCGAATCCACGAGCCCCTGGCGGCCGAGGATTCGGGCCTGCCCTTCCTGTTCAAACGCATCTACCAGGTGCTGATCGTCCTGGTGATCGGCGGCATGTTCACCTATTGCCTGCTGGACTGGTTGCGCCAGGTCCGCAACGTCCTGGCCAAGCAGCAGGTCCGGCGCATGGAGGTAGACGAGGTCCTGCAGCACGCCACCCTGGCGATCTCCTTCTCCGTGCTGGTGATCACCGGTTTCTCCCTGCGTTTCTACGACGCCTGGTGGGCGAAGCTGATCTTCGGCCATGAGGGCGGTGCGTACCTGCGCGGGCTGATCCACCGTATCGCCGCCGGCGTCATGGTCTTCGGCGCCCTTTGGCACCTGGGCTACCTGACCACGCGCAAGGGCCGGATCTTCCTGCGGGACATCGCCCCGAGCTTCCTGGACGCGCAGCAGGCGCTGGGCATGTTCCGGTACAACCTGGGCATGACCAACAAGGTGCCGGAGATGCGCCGCTTCAGCTTCGTCGAGAAGGCCGAGTACTGGGCCCTGATCTGGGGAACGGTGGTCATGGTCCTGACCGGCGCCTCGCTGTGGTTCGAGCCCCTGGTGTTACCCTACGTGGGCAAGGAGGTCATCGAGATCTTCCACGTGGTCCACTACTACGAGGCCTGGCTCGCCTTCCTGGCGATCCTGGTCTGGCACATGTACGGGGTGATCTTCAACCCGCATGTCTACCCCATGAACCCCTCGTGGATGACCGGCAAGATGCCCAAGGAAATGTTCGAGCACGAGCATCCGGCCGCAGTTTCTCCAGGCAACGTGGACAAGATCAAGCGGTTGGGGTTGGAGCGGGACGTTTAATTTAGGATTTCAGCCTCATCTTCTTTAGTGCCCGGCGCTTACGCGCCGGGCACTGGTGTCCGTAGCTTGTGCCCTTGAAAATGTGTCCGTCTCCGGGCCACCGGTTATCCGCTCATCCAACTTCTTGGATACAGTCCTCTTGACGGATCCAGGTCCGGTGGGGTCGGTGGCTCGGACATCGAAGCGGTCTGATCGCATAACAGGTTTAAGACAAAATAGTTACGTGACTTGCAGCCAGCATGTGACGGGGCCGAACACATTTTCAAGGGCACAAGCTTTTTCTCAAGTCAGTTGGTTTTTTGCCGATGTGGTATGCGAGGAGACACCTCATCCCGCTTCACACCCCATCCACCGAGACGGGGAGGAGATGGCCATGCCCCGCATCGACATCTTGGATCTGGTCAGCGCCGTCGGTGAACCGGCCGGCCGGCCCCGCGTCCTCTCCAGCGGGTGCGGTTGGCCGCGGGACTTGCTGGAGCAGTTGATCTCCGCCCACGAGGGCTGGGGAGCGCCGGGCGTCCAGGCTCCGGACATGCCGGTGGTCAGTTCCCTCCGGATCCAGCCCGGTGCGATGCCCGGGTCGGGAAACCACTATGCGGTTTCGGTGACCTGGGGTGCTGGCGGAGAGATCAAACACCGTTGCCTGCTGGTCCATCACGAGGATTACATTAAAGCAGGGTTCCACCCTTACCTGTTGCTGGCGGAGCAGGCCGGGATGTTGCTCGAGGGTGTCACGCTGCCGCAGTGGGAGGATGGCCACGCGCCCGACACCGCGACTTGCGCCCTGGTGACGGACGGACTGCAGCGCCTGCTGCAAAGAGGCGAACTCCACCTGCCCCTTTCGCAACCGGAATCCGGCTGTGATCGCATCCTTGCGTTGCTGCTGACATTGATCCCGGTGCGGACCCGCGCCCAGTTGCGCTTCACGTCGTTCAGCCCCGGGGAACCGTGGTTGTGGAACCTGGCTGCCGTGCGCCAGCCCGGGGGTTCGCTGGTGGATTGGAAGCGACGGGTCATGGACCTGTCCGGTTACGATATCGGTCCTGAGGCCGGCAAGTACCTGCGCGAGGCGCGGACCCATCTGGCCGCCGGTGACCTGAAGGGCCTGAACAGCTTGGCGCGCAGGACGCGTTTCCAGCCCTCCCTCGGTGGAGGGAGGCATAGCGCGACGGCGGGACCCGACCAGGGAGGAAGCAGGATCGGCCTGCGGCCTCGCGGGACGGCAACCGCACCGGTGGCGCGCTCGGAAGCGCCTCCCCGGATTGGGACCTCCACGGCCGCGTCGGTTCCGGTGGCTGAGAAGGCCGGATCGGCAGGCAAGCGGAGGCCGGGGGGCCAGGCCTCGCAGCAACCCATGCCTGTCCTTTCGTCACGACATCGGCCGCGGATCGTCCTGGAGCGGCGCCGGCTGCGTCCGGTCTCCATGCCCGATCCCCGCCGCAATCGCCGTCTGCCCGCCCGCGTGGTGACGACCTTGGTGTTCCTCGGCGTGCTGGCCGGGGGCTGGCTGCTGGGAGGCGTGCCCGGACTTTCGGTGGACTCCCTCATTCACAAGCTGACTCCCGCCTGGGATCGCCAGGACGACGGTCCGGCCGAGGCGCCTCTGTTGGCTGTTGTCGATGTCGGCAAGGTCTACGAGGAGATCCTGACGCGGAACCAGACCGGCATCCTCGAGGGCGGTTCCTTGGGGGAGAAATCACGGCGGAAGGCCGTGGCCCAGCTGCGCCGCGAGGCGGCCAGACCCTTGGCCGGACAGATCGCCGCCTACTTCGAGGTGGCGGAGGGCGGCATCCGGACCAGTCCCCAGCCCGGGCGCGAGAGTCGCCGCCTGGACATCCTGGCCTCCGAAGGCCGGGACCTGGGCGGGGATCTGGACCGTCTGTCCCTGGCCTGGTACTCCCTGTCGCGGGGAATCTGTTGGCAGGATCTGGGTGTGTTGCCCGATGGGGCCGTCATGGGCCGTTGCGATTCCCTGGACCGGGTGGACGGCGCCTGGCGCGCGTCCGCCGCCAGTGACCTGGGCATGGGTGACCTGCATGAACAACTGGCCGCGATGGTACGGGAGACCGACGCCATGGGCCGCCTGGTGGACCTGTTCCAGGCTGGAACCTGGTCGGCGCAATGGCAGCGGGATCTGCTGGCCGCGGCGGGTGCGGTTCCGCCGGCCGCCAGCCCGGTCACGCGGGCCTACCGCAACGCGGCCTTCGTCCTGGCCCGCCTCAAGGACGCGGAACATGCGGCCGCCAGCCGGGATCTTCCCTTCGGGGCGGGCTGGTCCGAAGGGGGGTGGCCCTCGGCGGCCGTGCGGGAGGTCCTGCCCGCCCTGCGCCGGGTGACGGGCATGTTCCGGCAGGGACGGGCGCCGGTTTCCCTGGCCTCGGCGGTGGGGCTGTACGCCATGCTGGAGGATCCGCGGGCCGCGGCCGAACGGGCAGCCGCCGATCCGGAATTCTGGCGGGCCGTCAACGCGAACCCGGCGGTGGCCTTCGATCCCGGCGTCTACGAAGACATCCTGGGCCGCGTGCGTTTCGAGGCCCTCAGGCCCTATCTCGACCGGGGGGATCCGGCGTCGGCCTGGCCCGGACACCTGACCACCCTGGCGGCCGCCCCGATGCTCATGGAATTCCACGGGTTGTTGGCCATGGATCCTCCGGCGCGCATCTGGCGCCGCGAGGAGGCCGACCTGACCGATGCCTTTTTGCGCCGCTGGGCGGAGAGGAAGTCCCGCGGGACCAGCTTGGCCTCCCGCGCCCGGCAGGCGGCCTTCGACGGGGCGTGGCGAACCTTGATCGCTGACCTGGACCGGGTCAACACCCTGGCCCGGGCCAACCGGAACTGGAGCGAAGCGTGGCTCGCCCTGCAGGCCTCCGCCCTGGATCTTTTGAACCGCTACGTCCTGGCCTTCGAGGACGACCCCGTGGCCAGGGCCCAGATGGTCGCGGCGTCGAACCTGCTGGACACCATGGCCCGGCCGCTGGACCTGCGGGTGCTCGGGGCGAGGGTGGATCTCGAGCGGGTTCCCGTTGGCGCGGTGCCGGTGCTGGAGGCCGTGGTCATGCCGGCGGGCAGGTCGGTGGGCCGGCGGGAACTGGTTGCCGCCGACGGCTTCCGGGATCCCGTGGATGTTCCCCTGGGCTGGTCGTTCTCCCTGGACCCCTCGAACTGGCTGGTCCTGAAGGTCGTCGATCGGACCACCGGCGGGGTGATCCTCGAGGCCACCTGCCCCTCGTTGCAGGAGGGTGCCGGCCCGGCGGCCATGTCCTCACCCCTGGAGGGGGAGGGGGGCTCGGTGGCCCTGACGCTGGGTCCGAATTTCTGGCGTCAGCTGGAATTGCCGGATCTTGGCGGGATTTTCTGATCCGGTGCGGGAACCCACAGGGGGTGCTCCCGGTATAAACGCCGACAAACCCCTCCGGCGCGGATCCGGCCTGCCCCCTTGACCGGCCGCGCCGCGGGGGGTTAACCCGCATTATTGAATCGCGTAGCGATTCAATAATGCGGGTTAAGTCATCCCTGCCGGGACCGGATCAGGTCCCGGATCTCACCGGGTTCGGGGAAACGGTCCATGGCCTTCTTGCTGAAGACAAGCTCGCCGTCGATCTCCACCTCGAACACGCCTCCGCTCGAGGAGATCAATTCCGGTTCGATTCCGAATTCCTGCTTGATCTCGGCCGCCAGACCGGCGGCGCGCGGTTCGTAGTTTCAAACCTGGCAGTACTCGATGGTGATGCGCATGGCTTCCTCCCGTGGGTGCGGCGCCGGGTCCGGGCTCTCAGAACTGGATCAACGGCTTGGGCCAGGCCGCCAGCGTGTCCTCGAA
>JALUJS010000619.1 GCA_027056825.1 Candidatus Krumholzibacteriia bacterium
GGATGTGCGTGTTGTCCGGGCAGGTGATGCTCACGTCGTCGGGGATGGGGTAGTTGACCGGGTGGCTGAACTGCAGCTGCAGGTCCAGGACCTTGCCCTTGACCTCGGCCCGGTAACCCACGCCGACAATCTCCAGCTTCTTGGTGAAGCCCTCGGTCACACCGGTCACCTGGTTGGCGATCAGGGCCCGCACCAGCCCGTGGCGGGCCCGCATGGTCTTGTTATCCTCGGGGCAGATCACGTGCAGGGCCCCGTCCTTCTCCTCGAAGGTCAGGCCCTCCGGAATGTGCTGCCGGTGTTCACCCTTGGGCCCCTTGACGATCGAGGTGGACCCGTCAATCTTGACGGTAACCCCGGCGGGCAGGGGGATCGGGTTCTTGCCAATGCGCGACATCGTTTTCCTCCGCGGTTCCGGTACGGCGGTCGGCCGCCGGTTCCTGACAGTTGCGACCGTCGTTACCAGACTTCGCAGAGCACCTCGCCGCCGATGCCCCGCATCCGGCACTGGTGCCCCGTGAGAATCCCCTGGTTGGTGGACAGGATGGAAATCCCGTAACCGCCGCAGACCTTGGGAATGTTGTCCTTGCCGGCGAAGATGCGGCGCCCGGGCCGGCTCACGCGCCGAATACCCTCGATCACGCCGACGGTCTTGCCGTCACGGTTGTAGTACTTGAGGAACAGGCGCAGGGAACCCTGGCCGCCGTTGTCCTCCTTGATCTCCTCGAACTTCTCGATGTAGCCCTGCTCGACGAGCAGCTGGGCCACCGCCCGCTTCAGGTTGCTGCCCGGAACCAGCACCCGCCTGTGTCCGGCCTGGGTGGCGTTCCGGATGCGGGTCAGCATATCCGCAATGGGATCAGTCATGCTCATGGTCTCGCTCCTGGTTCGCTCTACCAGCTTGCCTTGGTGACGCCCGGAATGTCGCCGCGCAGGGCGAGTTCACGGAAACAGATACGGCAGATGCCGAACTTCCTCATGTAACCGCGGGGCCGACCGCAACGGCGGCAGCGGTTATAAGCGCGCACCTTGAACTTGGGCTTGCGCTGGGCCTTGGCGATGAGTGATTTCCTGGCCACTCTCAGTTCCTCCTTAGCGCCTGAACGGCATTCCCAGCAGGCGCAGCATCTCGCGCCCCTCTTCGTCGTTCCTGGCCGTGGTGACGATGGTGATGTTCATGCCGCGAGGCTCATCCACCTTGTCGTATTCGATTTCCGGGAAGATCAGCTGATCCTTCAGGCCCAGGGTGTAGTCCCCGCGGCCGCTCAGCTTGGTCGGGACGCCCCGGAAATCCCGGATCCGGGGCAATGCGAAGTTGATCATCCTGTCCAGGAACTCCCACATGCGCCTGTCGCGCAGGGTGACCATGGCGCCGATGTTCATGCCCTCGCGAACCTTGAAGTTCGAGATGGACTTGCGGGCCTTGGTGGGCACGGCCTTCTGGCCCGTGATCACGCCCAGGTCCTCCACGGCGTTCTCGATGATCTTGGGGTTGTTGAAAGCACGCCCCAGGCCCATGTTGATCACGACCTTGACGGGCCGCGGGATCTGCATGGGGCTTCCATACTGGAACTTCTCCATCAGAGCGGGAGCCACTTCCTGCTCGTAGAGTTCCCGCATTCGGGGTTTCACTGCAGCAGCCATTGTTCCATTCCTTCCGGTAGCTCTTGCCTACCAGCAGAATCAGTCGTTCAGCATCTCGCCGCTCTTCTTGCTCACGCGAGCGCGGCTTCCGTCCGAGAGAATTTCCTTGCCGATGCGGGTTGGCCGACCGGTGGTCGGGCAGACCAGCATCACGTTCGACGCGTGGATCGGGCCTTCCTTCTCGATGATGCCGCCCTGGGGCACATCACGGCTGGCCTTGGTATGGCGCTTGATCAGGTTGACCTTCTCGACGATGATCCGGCCCTTGTCGGGGAAGACCTTCAGGACCTTGCCCTGCTTCCCCTTGTCGTTGCCGGCGATGACCTGGACGGTGTCACCCTTCCTGATGCGCATCACAGCACCTCCGGAGCCAGGGAAACGATCTTCATGAACCTCTTGTCCCGCAGCTCCCGGGCCACCGGGCCGAAGATGCGGGTGCCGATGGGCTCCTTGCTCTCGGGCTGCAGGATGACCGCGGCGTTGTCGCTGAAGCGGATGTAGGAGCCGTCCTTGCGGCCGATCTCCTTGGCGGTCCGCACGATGACACAGCGGACGACCTGCCCCTTCTTGACGTTCCCGTTGGGGATGGCCGACTTGACGGCGGCCACGACCACATCGCCGACCCGCGCGTAGCGGCGGCCGGTCCCCCCGAGGATGCGGATGCACTGGGCGGTCTTGGCCCCCGAGTTGTCCGCGATGGTCAGTTTCGTGTATTCCTGAATCATGTCACCATTCCTCCGGGCGCTGAGGCCCCGGGTTCAGTCGCACCAGGTTACTTGGCCCTCTCCAGGACCTCGGCCACGCGCCAGCGCTTCAGCCGGGACATGGGCCGGACGGCCATGACCTTCACCACGTCCCCGACGCGGCAGGTGTTCTCCTCGTCATGCGCGTGGATCTTGGCCGTGCGCGTGATGATCCGCTTGTACAGGGGATGGGGGAACCGCCGGCTGACCTTGACGACGACGGTCTTGTCCATCTTGTCGGAAACCACCTCGCCGATTCGCGTGGCCCTGAGGTTTCGTTCGGTGTTGCCCATCTTCTCCTTCTCCCTGGCCTGTCCGGCTGCGCCGGCTCCGGCCGCAGGCCCTACCGGGCGTTCTTCTTCTCGTTGATGACGCTCTTGATCCGCGCGATCTCGCGCCTGGCCTCACGCACCTGCAGGGGGTTGTCCATGTGGTGCATCTTGACCTGGATCTTCATGTTCATCAGTTCCTCGGACTTCTCAACCACGATGGACTCGAGTTCCTCGAGGGAGAGGTCCCGGTACTCGCTGGCTTTCTTCATGACTGCTCTCCCTGACGGCTGACGATGCGGGTCTTGAACGGCAGCTTGGCCGCGCCGAGGGACAGGGCCTTCTTGGCCAGCTCGTAGTCCACGCCGTTGATCTCGAAGAGGATCCGGCCCGGCTTGACCACGGCCACCCAGTACTCGGGCGCGCCCTTCCCCTTGCCCATACGGGTTTCGGCGGGCTTGAGGGTGATGGGCTTGTCCGGGAAGACACGGATCCAGACCTGGCCCACACGCTTCATCCGCCGGGTGATGGCCACACGGGTGGCCTCGATCTGCCGGCTGGTGATCCAGCCGTTGTCCAGGGCCTGCAGCCCGTAGTCACCGAAGGCGATGGTGGACCCGCGGTGGGCCAGACCCCGCCGCTTGCCCTTCATCATCTTGCGGTACTTTGTGCGCTTCGGCATCAACATGGCTTATCGTCCTCTTTCTGGGGTCCGCCGTCCCGCGGCGGCCCGGCTCCCTGCATGCGTTTCCGTCGGCTACGCGCGCTGCTCCACGACCTGCTTGCGCAGCTTCTCCTTGAACTCGGCGGGGAAGATCTCGCCCTTGCAGATCCAGACCTTGACCCCGATGGCCCCGTACTGCGTCCGCGCGGTGGCGGTGCCGTAGTCGATGTCCGCCCGCAGGGTGTGCAGGGGCACGCTGCCGTCGTGGTAGCTCTCGATGCGGGCCATCTCGGCGCCGCCCAAACGGCCGGCGCAGCGGATCTTGATCCCCTTGGCGCCCATGCGCATGGCCGTCGCGATGGCCTTCTTCATGGCGCGACGGAAGGCCACGCGGCCCTCCAGCTGGGCGGCGATGTGGTCGGCGACCAGCGGCGCGCTCAGCTCGGGCTTCTTGACCTCCTCGACGTCCAGCTTGACGTTCTTGCCCACCATCTTCTGCAACTCGGCCCGCAGCTGGTCGGCGTTGACGCCCTTGCGTCCGATCACCACACCGGGACGGCTGGTGGCGATGATGATGTTGACCTTCTCCCGGTAGCGCTTGATCTTGATCGATTCCACCCCGGCGTTGCCGACGCGCTTCATCAGGTACTTGCGCAGCAGCAGGTCCTCGTTCAACCAGTCGGCGAAATGCTTGTCGCTGAACCAGGTCGAGTTCCAGTCCTTGACGATCCCCAGGCGGAATCCGATCGGATGTGTCTTCTGACCCATGGTCATCCTTCCTTGGGCGGCCCCTCGGGGCGCCGGTTCATCGGTCTGCTGCCGGCCAGCCGCGGCAGACGCGTACGGAGGTCCCGATCAGACCTCGTTGCTGACGGTCACCTGGATGTGACTCGTCCGCTTGTTGATACGATAGGCCCGGCCCTGGGCGCGCGGACGGATCCGCTTCAGGGTCGGCCCCTCGTCGATGCGAACCTCGGTAATGATCAGCTCGTCGTTGGTCGACGGCTTCTCGCGTTCCTCCCGGTTCCTGACGTTGGCCGAGGCCGAAAGCACGGCCTTGCGCAGGATCGGGGAAGCCTTGCGGGGCGTCAGGGCGAGAATGCCCAGGGCCTCGCTCACCCGCTTGCCCCGGATCAGGTCGGCGACCTGGCGGGTCTTGCGGGGTGAGATGCGGATGAATCGAGAGACTGCGCGTGCCTCCATCGGTCAACCTCCGGTTACTTCTTGCTCGTGTGGCCGCGGTAGGTGCGCGTCGGAGCGAACTCACCGAGCTTGTGCCCCACCATGTTTTCCTGGATGTACACGGGCACGAACTGCCGGCCGTTGTGTACGGCGATGGTGTGGCCCAGGAACTCCGGAACGATGGTCGAACGACGGGACCAGGTCTTGATGACCCTTTTCTCGTTCTTGCTGTTCAGGCCCTCGATCTTGGCCAGCAGGGACGCCTCTACGAAAGGTCCCTTCTTGATTGATCTAGCCATGCGCTCTTTTCCTCACTGCTGATCGGAACATCCGTTCCGGACCACGTTACTTCTTCTTGACCTTGCGCCGACGCACGATGAAGGCGTCGGACGGCTTCTTCCTGCGGGTCTTGAACCCCTTGGTGGGCATGCCCCAGGGCGTCACCGGGTGGCGGCCGCCGCTGGTGCGGCCCTCGCCGCCGCCGTGCGGATGGTCCACCGGGTTCATGGCCACGCCGCGCACCTTGGGCCGACGGCCCAGCCAGCGCGTGCGGCCGGCCTTGCCGCTGACCACGTTCTCGTGCTCGGCGTTGCCGACCTCGCCGATGGTGGCGTAGCAGCGGCGGTGCACCATGCGCACCTCGCCGCTGGGCAGGCGCAGGGTGACGTAATCACCCTCCTTGGCCATCACCTGGGCGTAGGAACCGGCGCTGCGCGCCAACTGCCCGCCCTTGCCGAGGGTCATCTCCACGTTGTGCACCAGGGTGCCCAGGGGGATGTTCTCCAGCGGCAGGGCGTTGCCCGGGTTGAAGGGAGCGTCGGGACCCGAGAGGATCTCGTCGCCGACCTTCACGCCCTTGGGCCAGATGATGTAGCGCTTCTCGCCGTCGATGTAATGCAACAGGCAGATCCGGGCGCTGCGGTTGGGATCGTACTCCACGCTGAACACCTTGGCGGGCACGCCGTGCTTGTTGCGCTTGAAGTCGATCCGGCGGTAGCGCCGCTTGTGTCCGCCGCCGCGGCGACGCACGGTGATCCGGCCGTTGTTGTTGCGGCCGCCCTTCTTGGGCAACGGCTCGAGCAGGGACTTTTCCGGCTCGGTCCGCGTGATCTCGCTGAAGTCCGCGACGGTGCGAAACCGCTGGGTCGGCGTCACGGGCTTGAGTTTCCTGATTGCCATTCTCGCCTGCTCCCCTGCTTAGACGATCTCGAACAGATCGATGGTATCGCCTTCGGCCAGTGTCACGACGGCCTTCTTCCAGTCGGCGCGCTTGCCGCTGAAACGGCCCATGCGCTTGATCTTGCCGCGGTAGTTCATGGTCCGCACCTTGGTCACGCTGACCCCGAAGAAGTGCTCCACCGCCTGCTTGATCTCGAGCTTGTTGGCGTCCGGGGACACGCGGAAGTAGTACTGGTTGTACTTGTCGCGCATCTCGGTGCCCTGTTCGGTGATCATCGGGCGCACGATGACCTTGCTCAGGTCCTTCATGATCCGAACACCTCCTCGACACCGCTGAGGGCGTCGGTGGTGAACACCAGGTTGTCCGCCCACAGGATCGTGTAGGCGTTCAGCTCACGCTCCCGCAGGACGCGCACGCCCTTGATGTTCCGGAAAGACTTGTACAGGACGTCGCCGGCCTGGCCCGAGGGCAGCACCACCAGGGTGTGCCTCCCGGACAGCTCCATGCTGCCCAGCAGCCGGGCCGCCTCGCGGGTTTTCGGCGCGTCGTAGGACGGGGCCTCCAGCACGAACACGCGCTCGTTGCTCGCCCGGTCCGAAAGGGCGCTCCTGAGGGCCAGCCGCTTGATCTTGCGCGGTAGCGTGTAGGAGTAGTCCCGCGGGTGCGGACCGAACGCCCGGCCGCCGCCCACGCGCACGGGGCTGGCGACGGAACCGGCGCGGGCACGGCCGGTGCCCTTCTGCCGGTACATCTTGGCCCGCGTCGCCTTGACCTCGGCGCGCGTGAGGGTGTCGTGGGTGCCCTGGCGCTGGTTGGCCAGGTAGTTCCGCACGGCCTCGTAGAGAGCCTGGCGGTTGACGGGCTGCTCGAAGAGGACGGAGGGCAGATCCACCGCGCCCTTCTGCTCGCCTGCGCCGCTGTAGAGTTTTGCCGTTGCCATGTCTTTACCTCGTTCCCCGGGTCCGCACCGCGGGTTTCCTACCGACTGGGCCTGATGTACACGACGCCGTTGCGATGGCCGGGCACGCTGCCCTTGACCAGGATCAGGTTGCGCTCCGGATCCACGGCGACCACGGTCAGGTTCTTCTTGGTCTCCTGCTTGTTCCCGTACTGGCCGGGCATGGGCTTGCCGGGAAAGACCCGGCCCGGGAAGGTGTGCATGCCGATGGAACCGGACATGCGCACGTTCTTCGACCCGTGGCCGGCGGGGCCGCGGTGATGGTT